>NZ_JBFAOJ010000184.1:5291-7118 GCF_040675205.1 Streptosporangium sp. NPDC049644
CACCGCCGAAGCGACCGGAGGTGGGGCGTGACCGCTAAGACCGGAGCCGCCCACGGCAAACACAAGCCGCCAGCCCGCCCGTCCCTCGACTGGACCCGCCGGGCGGCGTGTAAGGGCGAAGACACCGAGGCGTTCTTCGACCCCCGCCCGCGAGCGGGAGGCCGTCGCGTTCTGTCACGTCTGGTGCAAGGTCCGCGCCGAGTGTCTGGCGTGGGCGAATGCGACCGGCTCGACCGGCGTGTGGGGCGGCATGACCGCCGAAGAGCGCCGCGGTGAGCGCCGCCGGGAACAGCGCCGGGCATCGGCGCGGGCCGCTTCTAAGACCCCCTGAACAAGATCAAGGAACGAGACATGTCAAGGAACCGGGCGCGACTCCCGCAGAGCTACAGCGCCGAGGAGTTCGACTCCGTTGTGGAGCAGATCCAGAGCAACCCGCAACTACGGGCCGACCTGGAAACAATCATCGGCCAGTCGTTGGAAGGCCGGCCGCCGCGGGAGCTGTTCGACACCTTCCGCGCCGTGCAGGGCGCCACCGACGTGATGGCGGTAGTGGCCCGCTACGGCCAAGCCCGCCAGGCGGTACGCCGCACCAGCATCGAGTTGCAGTTCGACCCGGAAGTGGACTTGCAGCCGGCCGCCGCGGATTACACGGCGGACCTGCAAGCGAAGCTCGACGCCGAGAAGCGCCGTAACGAGGAGTTGAGAGCAGCGCTGAGGATCGCCCAGGCGCCGCGCAACGTCCTGCAACTGCCCGCCGCGGACATCTCACGGCCGGACATCACCCGAAAGGCGGTCGGCGAATGAGCGCGGTCAACATCTTCGGCACCTCCACGAGCGTGGCCCGCTACCGGGTGCAGGTGCAGGTGCTCGACAAGATCGTGGGCGGGGTGCCGTCCTCGGAATCTGTCATCAAGGGCTGGCTTAAGACCCGCATGGAGTTGGGCGACCGGGACCTGCAGGAGCTCACACAAAAGACCCTCGCCGAGCGATTCCCCGACCGGCAGCCGACCGCGGATGAGCTCGCTGACGCGCTCCTGGAGTCGGACGCTGCCCCGTCCATCAACGGGTTCAAACGGATCCCCAGCACGGGCGAGCTGGCTTACGAGGGCCGGTGCATGAAGGCCGCCCTGAAGGAGTGGGCCAACAGCGCTTACCCGGGGACGGACTGGCCCAGCAAGAAGAAGGTCGCCAACGCCTTCCGTAAGGGGCTCATGTCCACCCTCGCCGAGAGGGCCTTCGTCGAAGAGGTCTACATCGGCCTGGGGGTGAAGGAGCCGACCGGCGTCGAGGAGCGGATCAAGCACGTCATGACCGCGCAAGGCCCACGCTCGTCGATCAACCGGGTCGAGTACGTGGAGCGCCCGCTGCTGGAGTTCGAACTGAAGGTCCACGACGACTTCCTGTCGCCGGAGGAGTGGGGTCGTATCTGGGAGCGCGGCGAGGACATCGGTATCGGCTCCGACCGCGGCCGGTCCGACGGCAAGTTCGAGCTCCTCGCGTTCGATCGGATGCGTTGATGGTTTCGGCCCTGTCGCACCTTCGGGGAGGCCGACGGTTGACGCCTGGCCTCTCCTGCGACGCCGTGAACACGGATACGGCTAGCCACTTCAGCACGACATGCCTTGCCTTGCCCTCTCTCGCCGACAGACCTTTCCTCACCCGACCAACCCAGTACGACAAGCCACGCTCTGTCATTCCTTGCCGCGTCGACATGCCCTGTCACCCCCACCCCAGCCAAGCCGACAGGTCTAGCCACCCCCGTTCACTCCCGTTCCAGCCAGGCCGACAGCTCAATCCTTTTCCGCCCAGGTCAAGCCGTCGCGACAA
>NZ_JBFAOJ010000185.1:0-7063 GCF_040675205.1 Streptosporangium sp. NPDC049644
AGTCGAGCGCGGGCGACGGCGGCGCCTGGTTGTTCTTGGCGACCGGGACGCACAGCTGCTCACGCTGGCCGAGGGTGACGGTCTCGATCGGCAGGGTGCTGAGCACGGGGTTGATGTGCCGCAGTGTGAGCGTGGTGGCGGGCGGCTGGTACGGGTTGGTCTTGAAGCATTCGAGGTCGAGGAAGGCGGTCAGGTCCTTTGGCGTCGGCAGCGCGAGGGCGGCGGCGGAGGGCACGCAGAGGAATGCCACGGTGAGCACCGCGGCGGCGGCGGATATGAGGCGCCGGAGCATCGATTTTCTATGCCCGTGAATTCCGGTTACGGCTCGGTCCATTGTGGCTCCAAAAATCGGGGGGTGACCTTCTTGATGCCGAGTGCGTGCCGCCGCGGCCGGACTTTAAATATCGCTACCGGTTTTTGTTTTACACAAAATTCGGACCGGTGGTCAAGGAGATTATCGACAGGCGTAAAATCGTTGTCGCTTCGCCGGTAGTCGGAATACGGTGGATTTATATTGGCGCTATCCGCCTGACGGCGCGGGTCGTCCCCGGACGCTCCAGGCGACGGCGGCCTGCAACAACACAGGCGGTGATCGGTCAACCCGAACCGAGGCGCGCGGTGTCGGTGAACTCCTACCGGCCTGGGCGGACCAGGTCGACGCGGGAACTGCCGAGGTCGCCGACCTGGGCTCTGAGCGGGCCGGCCTGATGGAGCCGCCGACCCGTCGATCTCCGGATCGGACCGGCCCCATGGTGGGCCGTTCTGAATGCCGGCCCTGGGCACGACCAAGGCGCTGCAGGTCATCATGATGGTCCAAAGCGTCGCCACGGATCATGGAGCGGCTTAACTGGTTACGCCGCAAGTACGAGGTGGACCGCACCCACAGTGCTCACGTCGAAGGCATGGACTCTCCAATCCTTACGTGAGACTCTTTGAAGGTGATTGGAGACGGAGCGGTTATCTCATCGCGCGGCGGTTGATATCTGCCAGACCGCTAAGCGAGATCTTGGATATCCAGCGAACCGCTTTATTCAAATGGTCTCGGAACGTGGGGGCCGGCCGCCGAGATGGGTCTTGATGGCCTCCATGACGGCCTGGGGGGAGGCCGAACGGCTGAAGGCGGCGACGACGATCTGTTCGTCCCCGGGCTCCTTCGGCTGTTCGAGGTGGCGGAAGGTCGCCATCACGTATTCGAGGGCGTGGTCCAGCGGACCGGAGGGATCGTAGGTCCCGCCCGCGCGCAGCCATCCGCGCAGAACCTGGTTGTGGGCCGCGACGACCGAGGCCGCCATGAGCTCGGCGCGCAGGTCGGCGTCGGGGGAGCCGGCCAGCCAGGTGCCGATGAACTCGCGGAACAGCCGCTGGTAGCGGGCGACGCTGGCGTTCTCCCGGTCGCGCAGGGCGGGGACGCGGCCGACGAGGCGGTAGCGGCGCAGCGACACCTCGGCGTCCTCCACGTATTGCGCCAGCACGATGCGGACGGCGTCGGTCACGGCGACGATCGCGGTGTTCGCGGTCGAGGCGCGCAGGCGGGCGTTCACCCTGGCGAGCAGCATGTCGTGGTCGGGGAAGATCGCATCTTCCTTCGACCGGTAGTAGCGGAAGAACGTGCTGCGGCTCACTCCCGCGTGGGCGGCTATGTCGTCGACGGTGGTCTCGTCGTACCCGTTCTCGTCGAACAGCGCCACCGCCGCCTCGGCGAGGCGGTGGCTGATTGACGGTGTGCCCATGCGCTCATTGTCGCGGACCCGGGGTTGTTCTCCGTCATGGGACTCAGTATCGTTCACATGAAACTGAGTCTTATCAGTAAATGTGGTGATCAATGGAGTCACATGGCACCGCGGCCAGCCTGTCCGGCCTCGAAGAGCGCCTGGACGAGGCGATCCGGGCCGCTGAGAAACGGGCGGCCGCCCGGCAGCATGCCAAGGGGAGGCTCACCGCCCGAGAGCGGGTCGAGCGCCTGCTCGACCCCGGATCGTTCGTCGAACTGGGAGCCCTGGCCGTGCATCGCAGCACGTCCTTCGGCATGGAGCGATCTCGCGTCCCCGGCGACGGGGTGGTCACCGGCCACGGAACGGTGGACGGCCGCCCGGTCTGCGTCTTCTCCCAGGACTTCACCGTGTTCGGCGGCAGCCTGGGAGAGGTGTACGGCGAGAAGATCTGCAAGGTCATGGATCTGGCTGTGAAGATCGGGGCGCCGATCGTCGGCATCAACGAGGGCGCGGGCGCGCGAATCCAGGAGGGCGTCGTCTCGCTCGGTCTGTACGGCGAGATCTTCCGCCGCAACGTCCGTGCCTCGGGTGTGATCCCGCAGATCTCTCTGATCATGGGCGCCTGCGCGGGCGGGCACGTCTACTCACCCGCCCTCACCGACTTCACGATCATGGTCGACGAGGCGTCCCACATGTTCGTCACCGGCCCGGACGTCATCAAGACGGTCACCGGAGAGGACGTCACCTTCGAGGAACTGGGCGGTGCCCGCGTGCACAACAGCCGCAGCGGCAACGCCCACTACCTCGCGCAGGACGAGGACGACGCGCTGGACTACGCCCGCGCGCTGCTGTCGTACCTGCCGCAGAACAACCTCGACGAGCCCGCGTCTCCCTGGACCCCGTCCGACCTGGAGATCGGCGACGGCGACCTGGTTCTCGACACGCTCATCCCCGACTCGCCGAACCAGCCGTACGAAATGCACGAGATCATCGCCGCCCTGCTCGACGACGGCGAGTTCCTGGAGGTGCAGGCGCTGTTCGCGCCCAACATCGTCGTCGGCTTCGGAAGGGTGGAGGGCCGGTCGGTCGGCGTCGTCGCCAACCAGCCCATGCGACTGGCGGGCACGCTGGACATCGCCGCCAGCGAGAAGGCCGCCCGGTTCGTGCGCACCTGCGACGCGTTCGGCATCCCCGTGCTGACGCTCGTGGACGTGCCCGGCTTCCTGCCCGGTACCGAGCAGGAGTGGAACGGCATCATCCGGCGCGGGGCCAAGCTCCTGTACGCCTACGCGGAGGCCACGGTCCCGCTCGTCACGGTCATCACCCGCAAGGCGTACGGCGGGGCCTACGACGTGATGGGCTCCAAACACCTCGGCGCGGACGTCAACCTCGCCTGGCCGACCGCCCAGATCGCCGTGATGGGCGCCCAGGGCGCGGTCAACATCCTGCATCGCAGGAGGCTGGCCGCGTCGGACGATCCCGACGCGCTGCGGGCCGAGCTGGTGCGTGAGTACGAGGACGCCCTCGCCACGCCATACCTGGCGGCCGAACGCGGTTACGTCGACGCGGTGATCGCGCCCCGCGAAACCCGGCGCGAGGTCGTCCGCGCGCTGCGGGCGCTGCGCGGCAAACGGGACGCTCTACCGCCCAAGAAGCACGGGAACATCCCGCTGTGACCGAGTTCCGGATAACGAAGGGCGCTCCGCAGCCCGAGGAACTGGCCGCGCTGGCCGTGGCGCTGCTCGCGGCGGCCTACGCCCAGGGCGCGGACGCGCCGCCACCGGAGCCTTCCGGCCGGCGGTATGGCGCACGCCGTCACGCCTTGCGCCGCCCCTGCACGCCGGGCCCGCACGCCTGGCGGGAGTCGACCTGGAACCTTGGAGGACTGCTGTGACCACTTCCCTGCGGAAAGTGCTGGTGGCCAACCGCGGCGAGATCGCCGTACGGGTCATCCGGGCCTGCCGGGACGCCGGGATGGCGAGCGTGGCGGTGTACGCCGACCAGGACCGCGACGCGCTGCACACGCGGATGGCGGACGAGGCGTACGCGCTCGGCGGTGCCACCCCGGGGGAGACGTACCTGTCGATCGAGAAGATCATGGAGGTAGCCGGGCGGTCCGGCTCGGACGCGGTCCATCCGGGGTACGGCTTCCTGGCCGAGAACGCCGACTTCGCCCAGGCGGTCATCGACGCCGGGCTGACCTGGATCGGGCCGCCGCCGTCGGCGATCAGCGTGCTCGGCGACAAGGTCCGGGCCCGGCACATCGCGCAGAAGGTCGGTGCCCCTCTGGTGGCCGGCACTCCGAATCCCGTATCCGGTGTGGACGAGGTGGTGGCCTTCGCAGCCGAGCACCGTTTGCCCATCGCGATCAAGGCCGCGTACGGCGGCGGCGGGCGCGGGCTGAAGGTGGCCCGCACGATGGAGGAGATCCCCGGCCTGTACGACAGCGCCGTGCGCGAGGCCGTGACGGCGTTCGGCCGGGGCGAGTGCTTCGTGGAGCGCTACCTGGACCGGCCCCGCCACGTGGAGACGCAGTGCCTGGCCGACGCGTACGGCAACGTGGTCGTGGTCTCCACCCGGGACTGCTCGCTGCAGCGCCGCCACCAGAAGCTGGTCGAGGAGGCGCCCGCGCCGTTCCTCACCGCCGAGCAGGAGGCCCTGCTGCGCGACAGCTCCAAGGCGATCCTGCGCGAGGCCGGTTACGTCGGCGCCGGCACCTGCGAGTTCCTCGTCGGACAGGACGGCACCGTGTCGTTCCTGGAGGTCAACACCCGGCTCCAGGTCGAGCATCCGGTCACCGAGGAGGTCACCGGGGTCGACCTGGTGCGCGAGATGTTCCGGATCGCCTCCGGCGAGGAGATCGGCTACGACGACCCCGAGCCGCGCGGCCACTCCGTCGAGTTCCGGGTCAACGCCGAGGACCCGGGGCGGAACTTCCTGCCCGCGCCCGGTGCCGTCACCCGTTGGCGTGCCCCCGCCGGCCCCGGTGTCCGGGTGGACTCCGGCTACGAACAGGGCGAGACCGTGCCCGGTGCCTTCGACTCGCTCGTGGCCAAGCTCGTCGTCACCGGCGCCACCCGTGTCCAGGCGCTGGAGCGTGCTCGCCGGGCACTGGCCGAGTTCGAGGTCGAGGGCATGCCGACCGCGCTGCCGTTCCACCGGGCCGTCGTGGACGACCCCGCCTTCGCCGGCGATCCCTTCACCGTGCACACCCGCTGGATCGAGACCGAGTTCGACAACCGGATCGCCCCGTACGACGCGCAGGCGGTCTCCGGAGAGCAGGCGGAGCGCGAGCGGATCACCGTCGAGGTGGCGGGCAGGCGCTTGGAGGTCGTGCTGCCCGCCGGGCTCGGCGCGGGCACCCGCGGTGGTGCGGGCCGGGCCGCGCCGAGCGCCCGCCGCCGCGGCGGCGCGGGCGCCGTGAAGGCCGCGGTGAGCGGCGATTCCCTGGTCAGCCCCATGCAGGGGACCATCGTGAAGGTCGTGGCCGGCGACGGGGACGAGGTCGCCGCCGGCGACACCGTCGTCGTCCTGGAGGCCATGAAGATGGAGCAGCCGCTCACCGCGCACAAGGCGGGAACGGTGGTGGGAATGTCCGCCCAGGTAGGGGGGACGGTCGCCGCCGGCGCCGTCATCTGCGAGATCAAGGACCGGCCGTGACGGTCACGGGGCGGCCTTTCGCCACCCGGGAGCGGTGACGGGAACCTGCGCGGGCCGGTCCGGTGGGCGAGCGCGCGGCGCGGGTCTCCCGCGCCCCGGGCGCGCTCCAAGCGGGCGGACGACTACCGGGGTCCCGGCCAGAGCACCTGATGCGACGCCGTGCCGGCTCCCGGCCGAGGGATTCCGCGAAGACCCCGCAGGACCCTCATGCCCCTCGCTCGGAGCGCTTGCCCGGGCTTGGCGGTAGCGGGTGGGGGAGGCGCCGAACTCGGCGATGAACAACCGGCGAAGGCTCTCGGCGGAGCCGAACCCGCAGCGGGCCGCGATGTCCGCCACGGAGAGCGACGAGGAGACGAGGAGTTGCTCGGCCGCCTGCGTGCGTGCCTGCCTGATGAAGCGGCCAGGCGTCTGGCCCAGGTGCTCCAGGCTGAGCCGAGTCAGGTGACGCTCGCTCACGTTCAGCCTGGCGGCCAGCGTCGCGGGGCTCAGATCACCGTCGAGGCTGCTGACGATGTGGTCGACCATCTACTGATCACGCCGACCCTGTCGGCCTCGCCGCTCTTCGCGCCGCCTTCGATGTCGAGGCATGTGAACCACCACTGGGTTGGGATGCCGTGCACGCCTTCGAGGCAGAGCATGGGATCGTCTTGCCGGAGCCGTATCGAACGTTCGTCGCCGAGATCTGCGACGGGTCCGACTCGGGGCCGCCGGGCTATGGGCTTGTATCGGGGGCACGTCTGGCAGATCAGCGGCGAAGGCGCCGTCCCCTTCGGCGCCGAGTTCGGCTTCACCACGGGGAATCCTGGGTTCGCCGGATGGGTCAGGCATTGGGCTGCCGGCAAGCCCTGGTTCGACGCAGCTTGAGGCAATGGTCACGACGCACCCCGATGCGACACATGGGATGTGCTCTCTCACGGTGTGTCGCCCGGTAGCCCGGGCGACAGATCGATGCCAGTCTCCTGTGCAGCCGGTGGCGAGGGTGACGTCTTGGCCGGTGCCGGCGAGCAAGGCGAGGATGCAGGCCGCGGTGTGGCGGATGAGGGTGCGGGCACCGGGGGTGTTGAGGACGTGCGTTCGGACGGACAGGTCGAGGCCGGTCAGTTGCCTCATGGCGGGGTTGTGGTGCGGGTTGCGGAGGTTGCGGCGCGCGTCGATGGTCAGGTCCGCCTCGGGCGCCGGGCTGTGGCCGTAGCCGAACGAGGTGATGGTGACGGTCCCGCCGTCTGCCATCCCACCGGGATGAGCGACATCGCGATCTCACATAGTGATCAACGCCAGGTCATGCCGGGGCAACGGCAGCGGTTGGCAGGGGTACGAGAAGCACGCCTGGTCGCCCTGGAGACGTTGAACCGGCACGCGGCGATGTTGCCTGCAGAAGGCCGTCAAGGCCTGAGTGTGCGGCCTGGGGCTCGCCCGTCACACCTGTTGAAGCTCAGGGGATGTACACCTCGTAGTAGAAGCCCGCCGGATAGGGGCCACCCCCGCGGAACCAGTGACAGTAGAGGAGCCCGGTGTATTGACCGTTCTGCGCGGCGTCATCGAAGGCGAGGTCGCAGGCGGCCAGGGTCTGGTAGGGGCCTTGCAGGTACCAGTCCGGTGTCGGCCAGCCCCCGGCGGTCACGGCCGCGCCGGTCTGGGTGGCGGCGAAGGCGGGTGCGGTACCGGCCAGGACACCGGCGCCCAGCGCCACG
>NZ_JBFAOJ010000186.1:0-7062 GCF_040675205.1 Streptosporangium sp. NPDC049644
TGCTGCCCTACTGCTCCCCCACTCAGCGCCGCATGGCTGAAGCTGCGCGCAATGTCCAACCGTTGCGTGTCGCCGCGGCGGGAAGTCCGCGGCGGCTCGTCGTGTCCGAGCGGATCGACGAGCCGCAGGGGAGTTCAGCGCAGGGGAGCGCGACGCCGGGAACCGCGGCGGCGCTGGCCGCGATGTGCGCCGTCCTGACCGCCAGGGGAGAAGCGCGAACCCATGAGCTGCTGGCCGCGGCGAAGGGGGAGGGCAAAGGCCGATCGTGGGCCATGGACAGGCTTCCTACCTGGGTGGGGGCGGGGCTGGTCACCTCCCCAAGCAGGGGCGTATACCGGCTCTCCTGTACCCCCGAGGCGCTCCTGGAGGGGGTCTGGGAGGCCGAGCGGGTCCTCGTGGCCCGCCGTCGGGGTGACGGATCGTGACCCCTTCCGGCGGCGCCCTCTCCCCTCCCCCGCTGGCCCCCGGGGAGGGGGCTCCACACGTGCGCGCACGCGCGGGGGCGCGTAGGGACGTCCGTTGGACATTCCCGCGGACATCACTTTCAAGATCCGTTGGACATTCCGGCGGACAACCTAAGTAACGGAGAGTCACATGTTCGGCAGGCCAAAGAAGTACACCATCACCGACAAGCAAACCGGCCGCGAGATCACCCAGGCCGGCCCCGTGGACGCCCGCCTCTGGAAGCGCGCCGGGCAGAGGAACGGGCGGCCAGTCCGCGCCGAGCGCACGAACCTGTGCTCCGCGTGCGGGCTCCACAACTGCGGCGGCGCGCCCTGCGGTGAGAAGGGCGGTCGCTGATGACTCCCCGCCTCTGGCCATCCCGCCAGTACGACGACATCCCCGACCGCGAACTCGACTGGCAAGACCTCGCCCGGTGCGCGGAGACCGACCCGGATGCATTCTTCCCTGAGGAGGGCGGACCCAGCGCTGCGAAGAAGATCTGCCGCTCTTGCGAGGTGCGTGCCGAGTGCCTTGAGTACGCGCTCGACAACGAGATCATGTTCGGCATCTGGGGCGGCGTGTCGGAGCGGAGCCGCCGCGCACTCCAGCGGCGCCGGAACCTCGGGATCGCGGCATGACGGTCCTCGTCGGCCAGATCGTCGACTCCGCCCTCGCGCTGGAGCCCCAGCTTCCGAGATGGAGTTCCAGGTGTCACGAGCCAAGAGCCATCTTGGTCCTTACTCGGCGTCACATCTATTGGCATAGATGTGACGGAATTGCATTTCCGCAGGTCAGGGCCATATTGGCTACGCGGAGTAACTCATGCGCCTAATCGGCTACCTCCGCGTGTCATCTTCAACCCAACTCGACGGCTATGGGCTCAATGTCCAACAAAGAGAGTGCCGCGAATGGTGTGCGAGGAATGACCACCGGATCGTCAAATGGTGCCGAGATGAAGCAGTGTCCGGAACGCTCGATGCAAGCGAACGAACCGGTCTTGCCGAAGCGCTCGACGGCATCGCGAGTCACCACAACGGTCGCACCGCCGAAGGGATCATCATGGGCAAGCTCGACCGGCTCGCCCGATCCCTCACCGTCCAAGAGGCAACCCTCGCACTCGCATGGCGAGCAGGCGGGCGAGTCTTCACCGCAGCCGACGGCGAGATCCTTCAAGACGACCCAGACGACCCAATGCGTACCGCCATGCGACAGATGATGGGTGTCTTCTCTCAACTGGAGCGGACCATCATCGTCGGTCGACTCCGTGCCGGCCGCGCCGAGAAGGCGCTCCAGGGTGGCTACGCGTTCGGCTCACCACCTTTCGGAACCCACTCCGTGGACAAGGAGCTCGCGCCGCATGACCAGGAGCAGCAGACCCTCGCCCGTATTCAGGAACTCCACAGCGCAGGGAAAAGCATCCGGCGGATCGCACTGATCCTCAACGAAGAAGGGCGTCCAACTAAACGTGGCGTTCAGTGGCACCCGACGACCGTCTCCCGCGCTCTCGCGCGGGCAATCGACTAGGAGACCCGTGTCCCGCATCAATGAGCATCTCATCCCTGAACATCAGCAGGCAGTACGAGATAGGCCCGCCACCGTCGACGTCTGCGGGCGCCCCACGCTAGCGCAACAGCCATGTAGACAGAAGCCCCAGTTCGGGCCTGCCTGCCGTTACCACCTCACCGCGGAAGAACGCGAACAACTAGACCACGATATCCAGGCATATCAGGACCGCATCGCAGAGATTGAGTCTCGAATTTACGACACGATCCCAGCCTGCTGGGAATGGCCACTCCCGGAAGGCGAGGTGGGGACCGATAGCTATGCCCAGCACGAGCGGCTGATCAGCTGGCAGAACTACCGCTGCGCTATCTGTGGCGGGCAAACCTACGACATGGTGATGGACCACGACCATGTAACAAACCTTGTCCGCGGCTACCTTTGTCGCAGTTGCAACACGCGGGAAGGATTCGGCGGAGGCCCCATTTTCGATCGGTATCGAGATCGGCACCCTACCGTAATACTCGGCGTTAAAATTAATCATTTTGGCTACCCAAGCTCTCCGGTAAATCCTCCCCTGCCTTTAGAGAACGATCCATCACTACGAGTCGGCGCGGCACTGGCCGGCAAGCCGCCGCCCGATGAAATGATGGCTATTAAGTGGGTGGTGGTAGCCCTGCAGCGTATGGCCGGGGAGATCGAGGCCGAAGCTCAGGATGTCGCTCAGGCTGTGGCGCTGCTGCAGGGCAAGGCTGAGCATGTCATCGCCAAGTACGACCTGGGCGAATGGGCCGCAACCCTATGACAGGACGCCCGTGATCTTGCAGCCGAGGGCCACCGAACCTGATTCGATCGAGATGCTCACACTCGATATGCGATATTCGCACGACTCACATGCAAGCATTTGTTAACGCCACTCACAAAGGGAATGTGCCATGAACAAGAAGGAACTCGTTGACGCCATCGCTGACCGCGTCGGCGACAAGAAGACCGCCGCCGAGGCCGTGAACGCGGTGCTCGACACGATCCAGGCCGCCGTCGCGTCCGGTGACAAGGTGTCGATCACGGGGTTCGGTGCCTTTGAGATGGTGCACAAGCCGGCCCGCACCGCCCGCAACCCCTCGACGGGCGCCGAGATCGACGTCGCCGAGAGTTGGGGGCCGAAGTTCCGGCCCGGTACGGAGTTCAAGGAGGCCGTCAACTCGGGCGGCAAGAAGGCCGCGACCTGACCTCGCACGGCTACCGCCCCTGCCCTTCGGGGTGGGGGCGTTGCTGTGTCAGCTGGCGGGATGTCGATCCCGGTGGGATGCAAGCCAGGCCCAAGTCAACGCGGACAGAATCCTCCACGAAATCACCCAGGGGAAGAAACCGCACCAGCACGGCTTTCCCACCCCCGGGAAACGAGCTGCAAGGAGAAATGTCATGAGAGCACACAGAATCGCTGGCGTGGTGTCCGCCGTCGCCCTGGCCGGTGGACTTCTCACCGCAGCACTCCCGGCCGCAGCCGCCGCCCAGTCCGAAACTGTCACCATCACGGGCAGCAAGCTTCTGCCTGCAGGAGTGAGCGGTTACGTGTTCCTCAAGTGCCCCGACTCCCACCCGTACATGGTGCCGGGGCAGTGGGGCACTATGGGCCCCTTTAGCAGGGTGCTGTCCCCGCCCGCCGGATACCCGGGCTACATGCAGCAGGCGACGTTCTTCTTCGGCAACGGCAACAGGGAGGACGTACATGTTTCGGCTTGGATGAATTGCACCACTGTGAAGCCGTTCTAACGCCGGCACGAGTGGATCGCTCCAGGCCGCTATGGGTGGCGGACCCTGTGTCCGCTCCACTCTGCCCCGGCGTATCGCCATGCCGGGAGCACCTCCTCTCAGGGAGGTGCTCCCGCGAGTCACCGCGAACCGGGTCGGCGGAAGACCGGATCCGGCAGGTGGCTGCGGACGATCAGTCCGGCCCGTGAGGTGGGCGGGAGATCCGCAAGCGCAGTGATCCACAGGTACCCCACAAGCGGATCCCCCCATGCTCGAAACACGGCGACGAAAGGGGAACGAATGAAGGCTCCGGGAGGTGCCGTCGTGTGCCTGCTCGCGGCGTCCGCGGGCGAGCTGGTGGTCGCGGCTGGCATTTTCACCCTGCTGCCTGGGCTTCAGCTGGAGCTGACAATCCAGAGCGAACGCGACAATGTCGTGGAGTACTCCTCCTTGGAGAGCGCGGTGTCCTCCCTCCAGGGCTGCGTGTGGGCCTACACCGCAACCGGTGTGATCACGCTGGTCCTGGCGGTCCTGGCCTGGCGGCGAGGCGGAACTGTGGGGATGCGGGCAGCCGCCGCGTTGAGCCTCCTACCGTACGCCGCGTTCTATCTTGTCTTCGGCGTGCTGGGGTGGTCGTCGTTGGACGAGTGGTACGCCCAGTTGCCGGGGCGGATCTCGGAGCATTTGCATGCGACTTTGTACTCGGACATGATCCGCTTGCTGGCGGACGCGGCCGGGCTCCTCTACCTCGCGGGGGCGATCCTGCTGTTCTTCACCAAGCCGAACGCGCCCCAGGCGCATCGGGTCGGTGTCTCCTCCGAGACGTGACCGCCCGCGGTGAGGGGCGCTCACCAATCCGGCTGCACACGATCAGTCTGGCCCGCGAGCATGGGCGGCATGGATCCCGAACTCGCCGCCGCCGTCAGCGCCCTGGTCCGTCTCGACGCCGATGCTGCCCATGCCCGGTTGACGCTCGCCGTGGGCGGGTCTAAGAAGGATGCGGCGGACATCATGTTCGGCCAGAGCAGCGAACTGGAGTGGTAGCCGCAACACAAGCGCCCTCACCTGGCCGGGTGAGGGCGTCGTCGCGTCCGAGTCCGGTTCGAGTTCGAGTGAACCTCCTGCCCGGCCTCTGCGTCCAACGGGGGAGATCTTGGCATGCTGCCGGGCCTCGCTCCCAGAGGCAGCCAGGAGGACGCGGAGATCATCTGCACCGTTTCGGAGGAACGTCCAATCCTGAGAAGTACGCCTGCGGCAGGGCCGTGATCGGGCTTACTGTCTCTGACACATCGGCGCTGCAGGGGAGAACACTTGGAGAACCGCCTCATACCGATCAACGCGGTGATCGCCCTTGCCACTACGGATGGCATCAATCCCGCTGTCTTTGCTGATCACGGGTACCGGGTAGCCGGACTTGAGATCCCCGTGCGCACACCAGTCGGCTCAGTGGTGATCGACATCGTCATCGCGAATGGGAGCACTGGCCACCTTTTGGCCATTGAGTCGAAGTGCGGGGGCAACGTCGAGGAAGCGCAGTGCGTCAAATACGCGGCACTTGATGCCACCACCTTGGTCCGCAATGCACACATCGATCTACAGCGCCGAGCTACACCGACTGTGAACGTTGTCTACGCGTGCTTGGGGCAGTACGTCGACCGTGTACGACTGGGCCTGGATAGAGCAGGCGTCACGTTCCCAATCCTCGCGATCCACGACCGCAAGGTAGTCATGGAAGGGGACATCCCCAACGGACCACTGCAGAAGATCTTTAACTCCTCGGTCGCGCTCAATGCGCCGCCTTTGCGCCTCATTCCATTCGATGCCGAGTCCAGCGTGGAGATCATCGAACCGTACGTGCAAACGGCGCTCGTCGCAGCGCTGAACCGAAGTCTCTCCGACGTCAGCTTGGCCACTTTGACCGAACAGTCAATCCGGCACTTTCCATGGTTCGGCAAACAGGCGCAGACCAGCCTCAAGAAGAAGGTTGGCGAAGCCGCTCGCCGTATCGCGAACCGGAACCCGTTGATCTTCGAATATCACGGACCACCCCCCAACCGTGACGGCTGGATCACCCTGCTCAGGACCCCTGAGACGAACCACCCCAGCGGTCGCACCCAGGCCTACCAGGCACTCTCCCGGCCAGGTCAATCAAAGCCCAGCCGAAAAAAGTCGGCTATTATAGCGGGTCAGACGGACCTTCTCGAAGAGCTGGACAAGGCAGACGAAGGGACACTCGACAGTCTCGAAGTGCAAGCTGAGGAGATGCCATGACCACTCGTGCGCAGATGGCCGATGTCCTCGCCATGACTGCGAGTTCGCCAATGAAGACCTTCGTCCTTGAGGTACACCCCGCAGGGGACCCCGCCGCCTTCCTCGCAAGCTTCTCCGACTCAGACGGTCTCACAGCCACTGACGATGCCTACCTCTTCAAGCTCAGCACAGCCGACGGCATCTTCTGGGTAGATCAGCTTGACAGCAGGTTCTGGAGTTTCCACACCGACATGCCAACCCATGCCGCCGCCTCGTTCCTAAACAAGCAAGTGGGCGCCAGGCGGGACCTTGACTGGCTATGGCTGCCTTCAGAACACATGCGTGACCCCTGGCCCGGAGCCCGACGACGCAAGACACGTACGAAATTTGAAGGCACCAAGCTGCTCGGCGGTGCGACATCGGAGCTAAGCGACCTCAAGCTCCAAGCATCTGGAGGCGGCGCCGCATTCCTCGATCACTTCCTCCAAGCCGAGGGCCTGCGCGCGGCTGCAGCATACGACGCCGTCGAGGTGATCGTGGAAGACGAGGCATTCGGGACCGTCCGTGAGGGCGTGAACCGGAAAGGGCGATTCGCCGTGTCTGGAGACTCGCTCGAACTGCACTTCCAGTTCGTCCAGAACATCATCGATCGCTATCGACGCCTGGTAACGCTATGCGAACAAAAATCCATCTCATGGAGCCACCTCGACAATTCATCGCCGGACGCTGGCACCCGGTTGAGCGGAGGGCCTATCGGCATCCGCTTCTCTCGCCCCATCCCGGATCTCGAAGCTTTCGTCGATGAATTATTCTCCTCTCGCGATCCGTTTCGGCTCTGGGGCATAGCAAAACTGACCGACGATGGAGCAGAGGCCGAAGCTGTCGATCTTCATGTCGGCGAACGACTCTCCTTCGACATCGGCGACCAGTGGATGCGTGTCTACTTGAACACCGGTGGTTGCGGCAACACGATCGCCCGCCTGGTCAGCAACCTCCAATACCGTTTCGACGCCGCCCTCACCTTTACCGACCCCGAGCTTCAAGCTGCACTCCAGGCTTCCCCTATCGGATCCAGCTCAGCAACACATGCTTAAAGCCGTACAGGCAAAGGGACCT
>NZ_JBFAOJ010000187.1:0-6922 GCF_040675205.1 Streptosporangium sp. NPDC049644
AAGGATTACGAAGTGGCCGTCTCTTGTCACATGGATCTCACCCGTGCCAGCACCAGGGCTTGATCACCCGCACACCATCTCCCAGGACGTGAACCCCAACAACGACCACATCGCGTTGATCCGGGTCACGGTGGCTGGTAGCACGGGGTGCTGGTAGGCAGCCTCCTCCTCGGCAGTGAGAACGTCGTCGGCCCCGGGGGCGACGACGGCCAGGCGCTCGCGCAGCATGTCCGTCACGTCGGTGTCAGCCAGGTCCAGCAGCCCGACCAATTGCGCCATCCGCATGACGATCCGCCAGTCGTGCTCACCTCCCTGCAAGGCGGCCTCCATCCACTCGCCCGGGCGCGGCGGCCAGCTGCTCGACGTCGGCCGCCTCGACGAGGGCCAGGCGCAGCGGCATGTACTCGTAGCGGCCGTCCGGGGCCAGCAGCCGGCCGGTGCGCCCGGCCTCGCCGGGGGCAACATCGCCGTCGTTCTCCCACAAGCTGAACGTGATGAGCAGTTCCTCGGCCTCCTCCAAGACGGCGAGGAGGTCGCGGTCTTGGGGCAGCCGTCTCAGGCGAGAGCGACGGCGTCTCTGTCGACGACATGGACGACACGGAGAAGGCAGGCTGGTCCCTCTCAGCAGGCAGTTCGACTTCTAGGAATCCCCGAGGTCGTCGGCGCTCCCCGCCTTTTGGGCGCCGCGTCGCGGTTTCGGGCGGTGTGCGTTGCGGCGTGGGCCTGGATGGCGGACCTCCGGCCAGTCCTCAGGGATGCCGGAGCCTGAGGTGTTGTCCAGGGCGTCGGCGCTCATGCTGCGATATGCCTGGAGCAGGGCGGCGACGTGTTCGGGGGAGACCTCGGCGTTGACGACGAGGGCGGCGAGGAGCTGGGAGCGGTTCACGTTCTCGTGGGCGGCGAGTCCGGCGGCAACGAGTCGCTCCAGGCGGTCGTCGACGGCTTGGGGCCAGGTAACCAGGGTGTTGCGGCGTCGAGCGCGCCACAGCAGTTTCATCGCCGCTCCCGCTGACCATGATCTATATTCAATATATATTCCGTGCATGGTGAGCATGCTGCAAGCCCCGTCCCGGCCACAGACACAAGACTGTGAGCCGCCCGCTGTGGTGAGGATCGCCGGGCGGACGCTGCGGCCCACGCCGGTGTTCGACACCTACTGGCGTTTCGCCGCGGCCAGGCAGCAGGTCTACCTCGCGAGGCTGGGGGAGGCACCGCCGCCCGCACACCAGGATCCGGTGCTGGCCCAGCACCGCTTCACGAACTGCTTTCGCGCCGCGGACCGGGTCAGCCAGTACCTGATCGGCCAGGTGTCCTACCGCGGGGACCAACAGTGGCGCGAGGTGTTCTTCCGCACGATGCTGTTCAAGGTCTTCAACAAGATCCAAACCTGGCAGCTCCTGGAGAAACACCTGGGCGAGGTGACCTGGAGCGGATATGACTTTCAGGTCCTGGACGGCGTGCTGTCGAAGGCGTTCGCGGCGGGAGAGCGGCTATATTCCGCGGCCTACATCACTCCTCCGCCGGCGCTGGGGGAGCAGCGCAAGCACAGCAACCACCTGCGGCTCATCGCGTTGATGATGGACCAGGAGGCGCCGGAGCGGGTGCAGCAGGCCGCGTCGATGCGCGAGGCGTATGAGGTACTGCTGGCCTTCCCGGCGATCGGCCCGTTCCTGGCCTACCAGTACCTGATCGACCTGAACTACGCGTCGCACATGTCGTTCTCGGAGATGGACTTCGTCGTTCCGGGCCCAGGAGCCCGCGATGGGATCCGCAAATGCTTCGGCCTCGCGGCCGACGGCCTGGAGACCGAGGTGATCCACTACATGGCGGACACCCAACAGGAGCACTTCGGCCGTCTCGGGCTGTCGTTCGGAGGACTGCGGGGTCGTCCCTTGCAGCTGATCGACTGCCAGAATCTGTTCTGCGAGGTCGACAAGTACGCACGGGTGGTGCACCCGGAGGTCTCCGGTATCAGCGGGCGCAGCCGCATCAAGCAGCTGTACCGGGCCGATGCCGCCCCCTTGAGCGCGTGGTTCCCGCCCAAGTGGGGGGTCAACGCTTAAGCGCTCCAGCCAGTGAGAGCCTGATGGCCGGCGCGCTGATCAGGCGGACAGCTGCATCTGGGTCTGAATCACCGGGCGGATGACGCTGACATGCTCCTCGATCTGGGCGTGACCGGCGATCACCGTCAAGCTGCCCTGACGTACTTCCGCCTGCTGGGCCAGATAGGCCAGCAGGCGCCCCAGCCCCAGGTAATTGCCGTAAGCGCGGTCCACCATGTAGTGGCTGCGATACAGGGCTACCGCGTGCAGGGTGCGCTCGCGATCCAGCTGGAACGAGCAGTGACTCAAGCACGGGAAACCGCGATACTTGTTGTCGGTGCCGGCGACATGGACCGAGGTCGACCAGGTGCCCTCCTCCGGTTCGGTGTCGTGGGGGTGGGCGACGTCCATCTCGTAGGCGGCGCTCATCGGCCCCTTGGTGGAGATCTGCCGGCGAATACGGGCGATCAAGGTGGTCAGCTGGTCGACCGGGCCTTTCTTGCCGGGGTAGGCGATGATGCGGCCGAAGTAGGTTCCGCTCCTGTTGTGCTGGTCGATGCGCATGAGCGACTTGTACATCTCCTGATAGCGGTGCACCAGTTCCTCGGGGGAGGAGCAGGTGGCTGCCAGCCCAGCGGGGAAGAGGGTGTTGGCGACCGTTTCGATGGGCGCGTACCCGTGCTTGTCGCGGACCTGGTCGAACTGGGCCCGCACCTGCGGGTCCTCGGCGGCGGCGTCAGCGATACGGACCACGGTGTGAAAACCTTTCTGTCCCGGATTGGTCTTCACATCCAGGGCCCGGCAGGCGGCGGCCCAGGCCAGGGAGGTGTTCTTCTCGGCGACGCTGAAGGTGTGCATCAGTGCTCCTGAGATCGTGACGGCTAGCGCGGCATGGCAAGAGCTGAAGCTGGAGCTGGGGTTGGTGCGGCTAGGTCGGCCAAAGCTCCAGGACGCCGGCGCGCGGCGACTGCCGCGCGACGGTGACTTCGAGCAGATCGGCAGCGCCCGGCACCCGCACCGTCACCGTGGCTGTGCCGGTGAGGGTGTCGGTGACTTCCGCGACGGTTGCGGGGGCATCCTCGTCCCACAACAGCTGCCCTTCGGGGTTGCCGGTGGGGACCAGGCAGGTGGGCAGCGCATCGAAGTGCGCGCCGGGGGTGCGTAGTACGACCAGGTCGCCCACATCCACCCGCACCGTCGCCTGGTGGGCGGCCGTGTCGATCACGTGGACATGTGCCTTGCTGGGCACCATGCCGCCGGCCAACACCGTCTTGATCGCGGCGGGCTTGGTTTTCAGCCAGACGGCCTTTTGTGCTCGGGTCAGGAGCCGCAGCCGGTGCAGGTGGTTCACGGTCCCGGTGTAGGAGGTGCCCAGCCAGCGGGCTACTTGGTAGGCGTGTTCGGGCACCTGGGGGCGCTCGACACCGAGTCGCCGAAGCGCCGAGTCCACCGCGGGCGGAGGCATGAGGAACCACGCCGCGAAGGCTTCTGCGGTCTTCTCCTCATCCGGCCAACTGCCATCTCCCCAGCCGACGGTGCGGTCCAGTTCCTTGTCGAGGGCGGTGCCGTGCCCCAGGCAGTGGTGACCCAACTCATGTGCAGCTGTATGCCTTTGGGTGATGATGTCCAATTTTTCGTTCAGGAGCACCGCCGGCCCGTCGTCATGCGGGGAAAAGTAGATGCCGAACAGGCGCGGCATGGGCCGCGCCATCCCGACCAGCCCGGCTTCGCGTAGCGCGCCGTGCACGTCAACGTAGTCGTCGCGGTCGATTCCCAGGTCGCGGTGGGCCTGCACGGCCGCCATCGCGGCGACCGTGTAGGCGATGTCCCAGTTCACTCAGCCGGCCTGGACGGCGTCACGTGTCCGCCGTCTTGCCCTGTGTCCGGTGCCTCCTCCTGGGCGCGCCGGTACTTCAAGAACTCGGCGAAGCTGATGACCTCCTCCCAGTCTCCATCGGTCAGGCCGACCAGGGCGCGGGGCATCCCGGCCAAGGCGTGCTCACCTGGATCGGCGTCTTCTTCCTTGGCCAGGAAGTAAGACACCGGCCGGGTGTAGAGGCGGGCGAGCTTCTTGAGCTCCAAGCTGTCGACGCGCCGGGCGCCGCGTTCGATGTCACTGACCGCGGAGCGCGGGATGCCGGTCATGTCGCACACGTACTGCTGTGACATGCCTAGGTAGTCGCGGGTGTGGCGCAGTCGTTCGGCGAGCAGGTCCAGCTCGGGGTCGCGGTTACGCGCGTCGGCCGAAGCAGGGGTCATGAGTGGTGCCTTTCCTTGATCACCTTCAAGACGGTGGCGGCGAAGGTGTACACAGACCGCGTGGAGCGGGCGGTTTCTTCGTTGGTGGGAACGGTGATGCCGTAGCGCTCCTCGACCTGGGTCAAGATCTCGACGACCAGGATCGAGTTGACCGGCAACTCCTGGCCACTTTGTTCCAGTTCCATGCGTAGTTCGCCGGGGTCGCGGTCTTGTCGTTGCGCCAGGAGTTCCAGGACGAGGGTGACGATGTCCTCCAGGGGCGGCTCGAGCATTTTCAGGAGTCTCTCCCGTTCGTCGGATTCTCCGGCATCACTGTTCTACTATACGACAACGTCGGCGATACCGACGATGATGCCGGGTTATCCAACAGGAGGCGTGATGCACTTCAACCGCTACCAGCAGGCGGCGATCAAGACCCTTCAGCCCGCCGCCCCCGACGCCGACCCCGTGATGGTCCCCCTGCTTGGCCTGACCGGCGAGGTCGGATCCCTGGCCACCGCCTACAAAAAGCACCTGCGCGATGGGCCGGGCATGGCCTCCGGTAAGCACCTCTTACGCGAGGAGCTCGGCGACGTCCTGTGGTACGTCGCGGCCCTCGCGCACCGCTTCGACCTCGACCTGGAAGACGTCGCCGCCGCGAGCCTCGTAAAGATCAACGACTGGTGGCTTACCACCCCGACAGCCGACCGCGTCTTCTTCGACGCCACCTTCCCCCAAGCCGAACAACTCCCGCGACAAGCCACCCTCACCTTCACCCTGCAACAACGCGACCGCGACGGCCGCAGCGTCGCGGTACTGACCCACAACGGCAAGGCCTGCGGAGACCCCCTCACCGACTCCTCCCACATCGACGACGACTACCGCTTTCACGACGTCTTCCACCTGGCCCACGCCGCCGTCCTAGGCTGGTCCCCCGTCACACGCTTCCTGCTGCGCTGCAAACGCAAGAGCGACCCCAGGATCGACGAAGCCGAAGACGGCGGCCGCGCCATCGCCATCGAAGAAGGCATCTCCGCGCTCGTGTTCGCCTACGCCGCCCGCCACGGCTACTTCGAAAACGTGCGCCACATCGACCACGAGTTCCTCAAGACCATCGCCACCATGACCTCCCACCTCGAAGTGAGCGTCCTGCGTGCCGCCGACTGGGAACAAGCGATCATGACCGGATACGCCGCCTGGCGGCAGCTTCGCGCGAACGCAGGAGGCACCCTCCACCTCGACCTGAACCAGCAGACACTAACCATCGAGTAACTCGCCCCCGACGATGCCAAACAGCTACCCGAGGTGTGTCCCGGCCTCCGCTTTAGAGGCGGAGGCCGGGGTCGAGGCGGACGGGATGCGGTGAGCGGGTTAGCGGTGGGTGATCCACCAGATGGTCAGCGCGATGGGGGCCGAGGCGGCGGCCGCGGCCGCGCTGCGCACCGCGGCGGCCAGAGCGGCACGGGCCAGGCGGCGCAGGAACGAGCGGTCGATCATGAACGGTTCTCCTTACCGCGAGCCCCGGGCGCTGCTCGCCCGGGGCGGTGCCCTCATGAAGCCGCTACGGAAGGTTTTCCGGATCCGCTCGCATCGGTGCGGTGGGGCGGGCAGGGTGGGAGACCTCGGGGAATGGGGTGATGGGCGGCTTTTCCGGACGATTTCGATCCGGATCCGGATGCGCGAGAGGTAGCAAGGTGAGCGGCTCCAGCGACTCGACGGACGCAGCAGGGACAGCCGGTGCGGTGGATGCGACCGGCCGGTACGCCGCCGCGCTCCGGGCGTTGCACGCGGCGGTCGGCGCACCGGACGGCGGGATGATCCAGCGGCAGGCGGCCGCGCAGCTGCCGCCGTTGAAGGTGGCGCCCGCGTCGTGGAGTGATTGGCGCAACGGCCGCAACGTCCCGTCTGACCGGAAGGTCGCCGACTGGCTGATCGTCTTCCTGCGTGGCCGCGCCCGGCACAAGTCCCCCGCCTATGTTGCGCCGCCTGCCGCGTGGTGGGAGGAGCTTCGTCAGCGGGCGCGAGCCGAACGCCGCCAGGGCAGTGGGCGTGGAGGCCGTCCCCCCCATTCCTCACCCGTCGGCCCCCACCGTGCAGAAGGGGGAGAGCGAGCCGGTGCGGTACTGGGTGGGGGTGGTGCCCCGGGCCGCGGACTGCTTCCAGCCCCGCGAGGTCGCCGACCGGCTCATCGAAGCTGCTCAAGAGGGCGAGACGGTGGTGGTTTCGCAGGTGCTGGCCGGGATGGGCGGGATCGGCAAGACCCAGCTCGCCGCCGCCTACGCCCGCCGGGTGTGGGAGCGGCGGGAGGTGGAGGTGGTGGTGTGGGTGAGCGCGACCTCCCGCTCGCAGATCCTGGCCGCCTATGCCCAGGCCGCCACTGAGCTCGGCCTGCCCACTGACCCCGGCGACGTCGAGCAGGCGGCCAGGCGGTTTCTCACCTGGGCTCAGACCACGCCGACGGCGTGGCTGGTGGTGCTCGACGATGTGCAGGACCCTGCCGACGTGCGGGAGCTGTGGCCCTCGGGCGCAGCTGGGCGCGTGGTGGTCACCACCCGGCGCCGGGAAGCGGCCCTGACACGGCAGGATGTCCTCAAGCGCGAGAGGCCGCCGGAGCTGTATGCCTTGATCGACGAGGCGGCGCT
>NZ_JBFAOJ010000188.1:0-6875 GCF_040675205.1 Streptosporangium sp. NPDC049644
TCCGCGACGACATCCACGAGGCCTTCCTGACCCTCGCTCTGGCAATCATCTGCTGGCGGCGTCTCACCCGCTGATCGCATTTTGCTAGGAGTTCTTAGGCCGCTTTGGCTGGGGTTCGATCGCCATGCACGGTTAGGTAGCGCCGGCGTTGAGGGTTCGCCTTGTTACCCCGCTTCCGATCTACAGGCCGTGCATGGCCTTCTGGTCTGCGTCGGGGCTACCCTCGTATGCGGGTCACCGCCTGTGGCACGCATCCAGCCCCCGTCATGCGCGGACACTCAAGTGAGGGGCCTCGATGATTCCGGACAGCCGCCTTATGGGCGTAGCCTATGCGGCTGCCCAGGGTGCCGGGGTTGATCCCGAACTCCCGCGCCACCGACGCGACCGTCCGCTCGCCGTCCAGCACCATGCGGACGGCTTCTTCCTTGAACTCAGGTGAGAACTGCCTGCGACGCCTCGTCATGTACCTACCTCTTCCAGACTTCTGTCAGCTTATGTAGCCGACTGTCCGGAATCTGCTGGGCACCTCACAAGCCCATCTTCGCGTATACGTCGATTGGCCGCCGTTCCTCGATCGTTGGATGCCAGCGGTCACAGACGGACTTGAGCCGGAGGAACTGGTCCGCTGAGCTTGCCTGGGTCGAGGCAGACGGGATGATCAGGCTCACCTCAGCCAAACATAGTCCTGCGGTTGCCTACCGTCGATCATTCTGGAACTGAGTGCCCCGCCGGGGGCATAGCGGTTTTCAAGAGGGCTACGTTCCAAGCGGCGACAGCGGCTCTGACCAGCGCAGAAGCATCTTTGCTGGACCTTCTCACAGAAGATCATCCCGCACATATCCCACAAGGGCTGCGTGAGCTGCTTTACGCCGAACTGCGATCATCGGAGTAGAAGTGGAACGCCGCTTCTAGCGTTAGCAACGCCTTGACCTGCAACACGATCCTTCGTTCTGAGCACGCGAAACTGCCGACGACTACAGGTCATCCTCGTTAAGCCGTGACGACCTAGAGGTCGATGATGTGGCTGAGACGCGTTCCTGAAGTGTTACAGCAGATGGGCCGAGATCAGCGTATGGTCTAGCACGAAGATAAACCCACAAATTCCGGATAAACCACCCCAAAGCGTGCAGTGGCCGGATAACATGACTTAAAAGCACAAAGAGGATTGTGATCCATGCTATACAAGCAGTTCAAATTCAATAATTACAAAGGAATACAAAATCTAACGCTCCCTTTAAATCAAGGCGTTACGACACTCATCGGCCTGAACGAGAGTGGAAAAACAACCATACTCGAAGCCATATTCTGCTTTTCTCGGGGCGCAAAAAACGTTGAGGCCATCAATCCCAGCATAGCGTTGCGCCGAAGTGCTGAGTCATGGATACCCGTCTCTCAGCGTGCAAATTTCAACGACGCGATAACTATATCCGCCATTGTGACTCTCGACGAAAAAGACAAACAAGAGCTATGGCAATACGCGCTACAGGAGTACGATCTACGACTCACAAATGTACCGTCCGAGATTTCCATTGAGGAGCGATACAGCTTCGAGAACTCACGCTTTGCTTCAAAGAAGAATATTGCGCTTTGGGGCATCAGAATAGTTGGCACGAAAGGGAGGCAACGGAAACCCCGAACCTATGGCTCGGGAGATGAGGAGTGGCAAGGAATAATCCGATATGTACAAGAAAGACTACCCAAGATATGGTATTTTCCTGACTTTTTATTTGAACTGCCAGAGCGCTTTATACTTTCAGACAATAAAGCGGTCGATGCAAATGACGCGTTAAGCAATGCAGTCACCCCTGCTACCATGGTTGCGCGACACAATAGAAATCGTACCCGAAATCAATTCTATCGAGAGATATTCGAAAATATCATCGAGCGACTTGGGTACGGGGCGACACTAGAAACTCATGTAGTGAGACGTCTCCAGTCAGCAGATAAAGCAGATCGCCGAAGTCTGAATGCAATACTTCTTGACATGGGCCGATTGGTAACCGAAACGGTGTTCGGCGGATGGAATCGGATTCTTGGACGGTCCCCTATGGCCCAAGAGGTCCAGATCGATGCTGACCTAGAAGCCGATGGCACGCCTTTCCTCGAACTAAAAATTAAAGACTCCAACGGCTACCACGATCTCTCTGAGCGAAGTCTAGGATTCCGCTGGTTCTTCATGTTCCTCCTAATGACGTCCTTTCAGAAGACTTCAGACTCAGAACCGAAGCCGCTTATATTGCTTGATGAACCTGCTTCGAACTTACACTCAAGCGCTCAAGCCGAGCTCCTGAAGAGCTTCGAAAAGCTGGTCGAGGACTGTAATCTTATTTACAGTACGCACAGCCATCACCTGATCAACATTCGATGGCTCGATTCGGCTTATGTAATAAAAAATAGCGCTCTTGGTTCGGCAGATTTTTCTGCATACCTCTCCGCAAAGGTAAGTGAGCGCATCTCAATTTCTGCAATCAAGTATAGAAGATTTGTCAGCGAAAATCCTGGTCAGACGTCATACGTGCAACCAGTTCTCGACGTCCTTCATTATCGGCCATCCTTCCTTGAGCCCATACCGGAAGTGATTCTTGTTGAAGGTAAGTCGGACTTCTACGCACTGCGCTATATGAATGAAGTCATTGGTATCGGATCGAATCTCAAAATGGTGCCCGGCGGAGGGGCTGGCTCTCTGGATGCACTTATTAGACTGCATATCGGGTGGGGGAAAAGCTTTCTGGTGTTGCTCGATGGTGACGCTGAAGGAAAGAAGCAGTATGAGCGCTATAAGCGCGAGTTTGGCGCCCTCATCACCGGACGGTGCATCATGTTACCTCGCGCATGCGACAATGAAAAGATTCGAGAATTGGAAGATCTCTTTTCCAAAAAAGACAAAGCCGAGATTGTCTCCACAATATTCCCCGACGTGAATATATCTCGCAATGTTTCCAAGAAAAATCTACAACATGCACTTATGGAACTTTATGCTCGCAAGGAAAAAGTTGTGCTCGAGTCGGCAACAGTAGAGCAGTTTAAGAACTTGCTCGAAGAGCTTGAGGCGATCATGGGCGGTCTCTAATAAGTGCGAAATTGTATGTTTGCCGCAGTGTTGAGTTCTTTCATTCTATGCCGAGTATTCTCCTAGCGACATGGTTGGACGTACAGCATGAGGTAGCTCGGTGGACCGGGACTGAGGTACGAAGTCCTGGGCCTTCGATCGCCCCCGACCCCGTGTGATGGCCAGCCACAGCATGGCGATCGTCGTGCTGTATTTGTGCGGCGGCGCATCCCTGGTCGGCGGGTGCGGTTTGGTACGGCGGGTGCTTCGTACGGTGGGCGGCCCGCGTTCCCGCCGCTGGCCGGGACCGGCGCCCACGCCGCACGCCCGGCCAGGCGTGCGGGCGGCGGGCCGTGCGGCGGCGCGGCGCGCCGTCGCCTTGATCATCACAAGAACAATTCGGCAATTCTCCAGGACGGTCTGATCCCTCGTCTCGGAACAGACTGCTGGCGCTGCGCTGATGCCCGTGTACGTAGGGGATGTTGGGCTGTAACTTCGCTGTGTGGCTACCAACGATGAGCAGACGCGCTGGATCGTGCACGGTGAGCGGCTGATCTACGACAACCGGTGGATCCGGCTGGGCCTGGTGGACGTGGCGATCCCGGATGGGGAGCGGTTCGAGCATCACGTGGTGCATCTGGATCGAGCGGCCATCGCGGTGGTGGTCGATGAGCAGAACCGGGTGCTCCTGATGTGGCGGCACCGGTTCCTGGCCGATCGCTGGGGATGGGAGCTGCCTGGCGGGCTGGTCGATGCGGGCGAGGACGCCATGACGACGGCCGCTCGTGAGGTGGAAGAGGAGACGGGGTATCGGCCCAAGGAGATCGAGCACCTGATCACCTACCAGCCGATGGCCGGCATGGTCGACTCGGAGCACAATCTGTTCCTGGTGCGGGGTGCCGAGTTGGTCGGGAGTCCGACCGGGGAGATCGAGGCCGATCTCATCGAGTGGGTGCCGATGTCGGAGATTCCGGCGATGATCGCCCGCGGTGACATCTGGACGTCGGGGACGTTGATCGGTCTGTACGCGGCGCGCGACCGGCTTAACGGAGCGAGCGCTTAACCGCTCGGGCGAGTTCCTCGATGCGTTTGCGCTGGCGGCGGGAGCCGGTCATGGTCGCGAGTTGCTGAGCGCGTTGGATGTGGGGTTGGGCCGCGTCAGGTTCCCCTCTGGCCAGAAGGGCGTGGCCCAGGTCGCAGCGGACTCCGGATTCAGCGCGGTTGTAGGTGCCGTCCATTCCCGCCAGGGCTGAGCGCAGATCTTCGACGGTGCCGGGGTCGCCGAAGCGCACCAGGCAGTTGCCGCGCCAGCGGGCGAGGTGGTGAGCATCCAAGGAGAGGTAGGGCATGCTCGCATCGGCGTCACCGGCCGGTAGAAGGGCGGCGGCCTGGTCGAGGGCCGCGCGGCAGGTGGTCTCGTCACCGAGGATCGCGGCGGCTTCGGCCTCGGCCGCTGACAACCAGGTCCGTAACAGGTCGGGGATGTGGTCGCGGTGGGTGGCGTGGATGTACTGGAGTAGCTCGGTGGCTTCGGCCGGCCTCCCGAGTTCCATCAGGACATAGGTCTGTTCAGCCGAGACGTAGGCGAGAACGGCGGGATCGTCGGCTTCGCGGGCGGCGGCTTTGGCCTGCTCGTAGTGATCCCAGGCGTCGTTGAGCGCACCGGTGTGGATGGCCTGCCACCCGGCCAACGATGAGGTCTCAGCCAGGACCTGGGCGAGCTGAGCGCGGATGCCAGGCCGTACCGCGTGGCGGTGGGCGCGTTCCACCTGGGCGATCTGGGCGCGCATCTTCTCGGCGATGGCAACCCCACCGACTCGGCGGTCCATAAGGCGCAGGTTGTTGGTCTCGGTGGTGAGGATCATGACCATGACGGGGTCGATGGCAGTAGCGGCTTCGATCCGGGCCGTCAGCTCGTCGGCCTGCTCCTGGTGGTTGTCGCCGTGATCCCCGGTGGGGGATGCGAGGTCGAGCGGGGCCAGGCCGAAGAGCATGCGGGCATGATCGGGCAGGCCAAGGCCGGTGGCAATGCGCTCATAGACCTCTAGGTCGGTGACCTGGCGTCGCCCTCGGATGATCAGGCTCACGTGGCCCTGGGCTATTCCAGTCGCCGTGCTGAGGCGGATCTGACTGGCTCCGCTGTACTTGACCGCGAGGTTGAAAAGCGCCATCACGTCACGGTTCTTAAGGATTTCTTGGCTTTCGTCGCGGTCCCAGACCCATGCCGGAATCTCGATCGGATTGAAAGCGTTCCCGTGCATTCCATCCTCCGGTCATTGGTTCCGAAGTGGCGCATCACCGCAGAACGGGACTCTATATTCTCGGTGGTATACCTGCGCGGGATAGGGCGAAAAAGTTCGCCCGGACATTCTTTCCAGCATGACAACACCGGTTAAGTGCACGGAGTGCGACGGGCGCGGCTGGAAGATCGTCACCCGTCGTGGATGCGTGGCGGCCATGGGCCTGCACCTGGAACTCTCTGCGCAGGAGGACTGCATCTACTGCGGCGGCACCGAACAGCTCGTCGAGAGGTTCGAGTGGGAGGTGTTCATCACCTCTGGCGGAACCGACGAGCTCGGCCCCTGCGGGATCAGCTCGGGGCAGGCCACCGCGATGGACACGCTCCGTACGGAACTGCGTCGGATGGAGTCGCCCGCGACAGTCTGGGGTCGCATCACGCACCGGGTCTACGACTTCGGCACCGTCTCCGACGACTGGACACGGCGGGTGATCTTTCACGCCACCGTGGACCCGGCCGGGTCGGTGCGTTTCGAGCGGCAGGAATCATGAGCGGGAATTCTCCTCGGCAGGGAGCGTCGTGCATGGCGCATCATCTCGTACCAGCTGCTCCCGGATGCATGCCTTTGACCTGGAATAGGTCGCGCCGTTTCGGGCGGGTTCGGGTAGTGGCCTGGACCTGTCACGAGCATCGGGTGACGTTTTACGAATTGTGCGATGCGGGCGGGCTGTCGTTCATTCGGCGCACGGTTCAGGATAAAAATCGGGTGACCGTATTTCATAGTGAGGCGTGGTCGCCTGCTCAGGCGCGGGTGGTGTGGATCAGGATTCTGGCGGGGCTGGCCAGGTAGCCGCCTGTGGCTGCCGCGCCTCCTGACAGGACTGTCCTCAGCCGGTACTGTGCTTGTGCAGACAAGTGGAAGAGCGATCGGGCGGTTAAGATGAGCAGGGATTTCGCCCCTCCGAAGTATGCCCAGGTGATGGGCACGATTCAGGAGCGCATCGAGGCCGGGCAGTACGCGGCCGGTGACATGCTGCCCTCCGAGACGCAGCTCGTCAGAGAGTTCGGCGTGGGTCGCACGACAGTGGTTCGGGCGCTTCAGACGCTGGCCATGCAAGGCTGGATCGAGCGTGAGCACGGCCGAGGCTCGTTCGTGAAGGGCCGTCCCGAGAGCACCGCCGATCGCATCCGGCCGGGCCTGGCAGTGACCGAGCAGGCCGAGAACGGCGAGACGGTCACCGACGTTGCCCGCGTTCCGGCTCCCCGCCACATCGCCCGCCTGCTCGGTGTGGAAGACAAGACACCGGTGATCTCACGTCGACGCGTGGCCAGACAGGGTGGCCGGGTGTCGGCAGTGGAGACCCTGTGGTTCCCGCTGGAGATCGCGTTGGGCACCGACGTCGACAAGCCCGAACCACTGGCGCGCGGGGTGCGCCATCACCTCCAGGCGGTCAAGCACCTGCGCTTCGATCACGTCACCGAGCGGCTGACCGCGCGCAACCCCACCAAGGAAGAGGCCGAGTTGCTCGGCTCTGCCAAGCCTGTCCTCGGGGTGCTGGCCACCGTGCATGACGCTGCGGGGGCGGT
>NZ_JBFAOJ010000189.1:0-6489 GCF_040675205.1 Streptosporangium sp. NPDC049644
CCGCGTACCGCACCCACGCCGCCTCCTCGGCCGCCTCCGCCGAGCGGGCATACACGTTCACGCTCCGACGGCCCGACTCCTGCGGAGCCCCCACCCACACCTGCACCACGGCCGCATCCCGCTCGCCCAACACCAATGGCGCATCCAGGGTCAACTCCTCGACCAGGTCGCAACCGACCTGGTCACCGGCACGCACCGCCAGTTCCACGAACGCCGAACCCGGCACCACCACCGACCCCGCCACCATGTGATCGGCCAGCCACGGCTGCGCACTCACCGACAACCGCCCGGTCAGCACCACCCCGTCGGCGCTGGCCAGCGGCATCGCCGCGCCCAACAGCGGATGATCCGTCGCGGCCAACCCCGCCGCCGCCACGTTCCCTATACCGAAACCGGTGTTCTCGGGCCAGAACTGCTGGCGCTCGAAGGGGTAGGTGGGCAGGTCAACCCGGTGCCCGCCCGGCAGTACCGATCGCCAGTCGACCGGCACCCCGTGCACATGCAGCTGGGCCAGCGCCGTCATCACCGCCATGTGCTCGTCCCGGCCCTTGCGCAGCACCGGCACCAGCACCGTGGGCAACTCGTGTCCATGTGCCTCTGGCTTGGTCGCGATGGTGTCCTGGGCCATGGCGGTCAGCACGCCGTCGGGGCCCAGCTCCAGATACGCCCGCACTCCCTGAGCGTGGAGGGCACGGACGCCGTCGGCGAAACGGACCGTGCCTCGCACCTGGTCCACCCAGTAGTCCGGCGAGCACAACTGCTCGGCCGTGGCCGCCTGCCCGGTCAAGGTGGACACGATCGGAATCTGCGGCGGGTCGTAGGTCAGCGTGCGGGCCAGGGCGCGGAACTCCTCCAGCATCGGCTCCATCAACGGCGAATGGAACGCGTGCGACACCCGCAACCGCTTCGCCCTGATCCCCCGCTCCTCCAGAGCGGCGGCCACCTCCAGCACCGCCTCCTCCACCCCGGAGACCACCACCGAGGCCGGACCGTTCACCGCCGCGACCGACACCTCCTTCTCGCGTCCGGCGAGCAGCTCGGCGACCTCCTCCTCGGACGCCGCCACCGCCACCATCGCCCCACCCGCAGGAAGCGCCTGCATCAACCGCGCCCGACCCGCCACCAACGCACACGCATCGCCCAGCGACAACACCCCCGCCATATGCGCCGCCGCGATCTCCCCAATCGAATGCCCCGCCAGCACCTCCGGACGCACCCCCCACGACGACACCAACCGGAACAACGCCGTCTCCACCGCGAACAACGCCGGCTGCGCCCACCCCGTCCGATCCAGCACCCCCGCCTCGACCGACCCCGGCTCGGCGAACAACACCTCACGCAGCGATCCATCGAGCAACGGCTCGAACTCGGTGATCACCTCGTCCAACGCCGCCGCGAACACCGGGAACCGCTCATACAACTCCCGGCCCATCCCCACCCGCTGACTGCCCTGACCGGTGAACAACACCGCCAGCTGCGGCTCCGTCGCGGCCACCCCGGCCACCACACCCACACCCGGCAGATCCTCGATCACACCCCGCAGCCCGGCCAGCACACCCTCACGGCCATCGGCCAGCACCACCGCCCGATGCTCGAAAGCCGACCGCGTCGTCGCCAGCGAGAACGCTGTATCGACCAGCGCCGTCTCACCACGGTCCTTCATGTGCGAGACCAGTCGCTCGGCCTGCGCCCGCAACGCCTGACCTGTCTTAGCCGAAACCAGCACCGGTACCACGCCCTCGGCCGGTACCCGGTCCTGCGGAGTGTCTTCTCCCTTCGATGTTTCCGGTCCTTGTTCGATGATCACGTGGGCGTTGGTGCCGCTGATCCCGAACGACGACACACCCGCCCGGCGCGGATGACCGGTCTCCGGCCATTCCGCTGACTCGGTCAGCAGCTTCACCGCACCGGCGGTCCAGTCCACGTGCGAGGAGGGAGTATCGACATGTAGCGTCTTGGGCAGCACGCCGTGCCGCATGGCCAGCACCATCTTGATCACACCGACCACACCCGCCGCCGCCTGCGCGTGACCGAGGTTCGACTTGATCGCCCCCAGCAACAGCGGCCGACCCTCGTCCCGGTCCTGCCCATAGGTGGCCAGCAGCGCCTGCGCCTCGATCGGGTCACCCAGAACCGTGCCGGTCCCGTGCGCCTCCACCGCGTCCACCTCGGACGACGACAAACCGGCGCTGATCAGTGCCTGGCGGATCACCCGCTGCTGCGACGGACCGTTCGGCGCCGTCAACCCATTGGACGCGCCGTCCTGATTGATCGCCGAGCCACGCATCACCGCCAGCACCTGATGACCGTTGCGGCGCGCGTCCGACAACCGCTCCAGCACCAGCATGCCCACCCCCTCGGACCAGCTGGTACCGTCCGCGGCGTCGGAGAACGCCTTGCACCGACCATCGGGCGCCATCCCGCTGCCCTGTAGGCCGAACCCGACCAACACCATCGGCGACGTCATCACCGTGATACCACCGGCCAGCGCCAGCGAGCACTCCCCCTGCCGCAGCGCCTGCGCCGCAAGGTGCAATGTCACCAGCGACGACGAGCACGCGGTGTCCACCGACACCGCCGGGCCCTCCAGGCCCAGTGTGTAGGACAGCCGGCCCGACAACACGCTGGCCGCCACGCCGGTGACGCCATTGCCCTGCGCATCCGCCGGAGCGTTCATCATCAGGCTCATGTAGTCCTGGCCGTTGGTGCCCACGAACACCCCGGCGGAGCTGCCCTTCAGCGAGACCGGGTCGATCCCGGCCCGCTCGATCGCCTCCCAGGTCGTCTCCAGCAGCAGGCGCTGCTGCGGGTCCATCGCCAGCGCCTCACGCGGCGAGATCCCGAAGAACCCCGCGTCGAACCCCGCCACATCCGCCAGGAACCCACCCTGAACATCAAGGCCCATCCCGGACAGCAGCTCCGGATCCCAGCCCCGATCGACCGGAACCCGCGAGATCGCGTCCTCACCCTCGATCAGCAACCGCCACAGCTCCTCAGGAGAATCGACCCCACCTGGAAAGCGGCATGCCATCGACACGATGGCGATCGGCTCATGCCTGCCCGACTCCACCTCTTCGAGCCGCCGGCGGGTCTCGTGCAAATCGGCGGTGACCCACCTCAGGTACTCGACGAGCTTCCGGTCTTCGGACATGAGAGTGGCCCTTCACATTGTTCAGACGCGGGCTCGAATCACAGATCTTTCGAGCGGCCCAGTTCGTTATCGATAAAGCTGAGGATTTCCTCGGTACTCGCCGATTCGAGCATGCCTGCGACAGCGATTTCACTAGTTTCCGTGCCGCTCTCGCTCACCTTCACCAGCAGGTGCCGCAGCCGGGTCGCGATGCCGTTCCGGGCGAGCTCGTCGAGCGCGTAGCCGGAAAGAGCGGTCTCGAACCGGTCGAGATCGGCCAGCAATGACAGCTCCACCGTGGTATTCGCTCCGGGTGCGATTTCCTCCAGGAGGTATTCGGCGATGCTGGCAGGAGTGGGGTAGTCGAAGATGAGGGTGGCGGGCAGCCGCAGCCCGGTGGCCACGTTGAGCCGGTTGCGCAACTCCACCGCGGTCAGGGAGTCGAAGCCCAGCTCACGGAACTCCCGTCCCGGCCGGATCGTGTCCACCGACTCGTGCCCCAGCACCACCGCCGCCTGAGCGCGCACCAACTCCACCACCAGCCGCACCTGCTCGGCCTCCCCCAGCCCCGCCAGCCGCCGTACCAGCTCCGCATCCCCGCCCACCGGGGTGGAGACCGCCGACCGGCGCCCCACACGGACCAGGCCACGCATCAGATGCGGCACCTCGGGGAACGTGCGCAGCACCGACAGATCCAGCCGCACCGCCACCACCGCTGCCCGGCCCGACGCGGTGGCCGCCTCGAACGCCGCCAACCCCTGCTCGGCCGACAACGCCGGCATCCCCGCCCGCGCCATCCTGCGCAGGTTGACCGCGCCCAGCGTGCCGGTCATCCCGGTCTCCTGCTCCCACAGTCCCCAGGCCAGCGACAACCCCGGCAGTCCCGCGGCTTGACGCGCCTGGACCAATGTGTCCACAAACGCGTTCGCCGCCGCATAGTTGCCCTGCCCGGCGTTGCCCATCACCCCGGCAAACGAGGAGAACATCACGAACCCGGCCAGGTCCAGGCCCTGGGTCAGCTCGTGCAGATGCCAGGCCGCGTCCACCTTCGGCCGTAGCACCGCCTCCATCCCCTCCGGCGTCAGCGACGGAATCGTCCCGTCGGCCAGCACCCCGGCTGTGTGGATCACCGCGGTCAGCGGGTGCTCGACCGGGACCTGCGCCAGCAGCGCCGCCACCTGATCCCGATCGGCCATGTCGCACGCCGCGACGGTGACCTCAACGCCGTGCGCGATCAACTCGGCCTGCAACTCCACCGCGCCCGGAGCGTCCAGGCCCCGGCGGCTGGTCAGCAACAGACGCCGCACACCCCGCTCGGCCATCACATGCCGCGCGAACAACGCACCCAGACCACCGGTACCACCGGTGATCAGCACCGTGCCCTCCGGATCCCAGACCCGGCCCGCCCCGTCGCCAACGTCAGATCCTGACGCCATCCGCGCCATCCGCGGAACCCGCACCTCACCCTCGCGTACCGCCGCCTGTGGCTCACCCGAGGCCAGCACTCCCGGCAGTGCGTCGAGCAGGGCCGGCAGCGAGGACTCCTGGTCATCCACGTCGACCAGTACGAACCGGTCCGGGTTCTCCGACTGAGCACTGCGGACAAGGCCCCACACCCCAGCGGCCGGAAGATCAGCCACCGCCTCACCGGCATCGGTCGCGACCGCGCCCCGGGTGACGAACACCAGGCGCGAATCGGCGTACCGCTCCTCGGCCAGCCACCGCTGCAGCAGATGCAGCACATGGGCGGTCAGCGCATGCGCCGACTCCACCACCCCGGCCGCGGACTCGGAAACCACCTCCGCCAGCACCACCGCCGGCACCGGACCCGCCTCGACCAGCGCGGGCAGATCCGCGTGCACCGGCACCACGTCCCCGGCCGCCCGCAACGCCGCCGCGACACCCAGCGTGTCCAGACCGAGTACCGCCACCGGCACCGGCACCTCGTCGGTCTGCGGCAGGCCACTCACGGCAGACCACTCCACCCGGAACAGCGCGTCCTGCCTGGCCCCGCGAGGGTCGAAGCCGGCCAAGTGCTCGGCGGCCATCGGCCGCAGCACCACCGACCGGGCCGACACCACCGGTGCCCCGGCCGCGTCCACCGCGCTCAGCGACACCGTATCGCCGCCCGTCCTGGTCAGCCGCACCCGCAGCACTGACGCCCCGCCCGCGTGCAAGCACACCTCACCCCATGACAACGGCAAGCGGCCATCCGCGACATCATCCAGCCCGGCGAATGGCACAACGTGCAGCGCCGCGTCCAGCAGCGCCGGGTGCAACCCGAACGAAGCCGCATCACCGGCCTGCTCCGGCAAACTCAGCTCGGCGAACACCTCGTCATCACGCCGCCAGGCCGCCCGCAACCCCTGGAACACCGGGCCGTACCCCAAGCCCTCGGCCGCCAGCTCTTCGTACAGCCCCGCCAGCTCGATCGCAGCCGCGCCGGCCGGAGGCCACACCGCCACATCGAACGGCTCGGCAGGCGAAGCACCCGTGGTGAGAGCGCCGGTGGCGTGCCGTACCCACGGCACATCATCGGCCGCATCCGCCGACCGGGCGTACACGTTCACCGTCCGACGGCCCGACTCCTCCGCAGCACCCACCCACACCTGCACCGCGACCGCCTCGCCCTCCCCCAGCAGCAGGGGCACATCCAGCGTCAGCTCCTCCACCAGGTCACAGCCGACCTGGTCACCGGCCCGCACCGCCAGCTCCACGAACGCCGAACCCGGCACCACCACAGAGCCCGCCACCACGTGATCGGCCAGCCACGGCTGCGCACTCACCGACAACCGACCCGTCAGGACCACCCCGTCGGAATCGGCCAGCGGCATCGCCGCACCCAGCAGCGGGTGACCCGTCGCGGCCAACCCCAGCACCCGAGCATCACCGCTCTGCTTGGCGTTCGGCCAGAACCGCTGATGCTGGAAGGCGTAGGTCGGCAGGTCGACCCGCCGCCCGCCGGTCAGCATCTGCTGCCAGTCCACCTTCGCCCCACGGACGAACAGCTCGGCCGCCGAGACCAGCACCCGCTCCAGCCCGCCGCCGTCGCGGCGCAGCGTCCCGGCGATCACCGTGACGGCGTCGGTCTCGTCCACACACTCGCCGATGCCGACCGTCAGCACCGGATGCGGACTCACCTCCACGAACACCCGATACCGCTGCTCCAGCAGCGAACCGACCGCCGGAGCGAAGGCCACCGTGCGCCGCAGGTTCTCACACCAGTACCCGGCCTCCAGCTCCGGACCCTCCAGCCACTCACCCGTCACCGTCGACAGCATCGGCACCCGCACCGCACCCGGGCTCACCCCCGCCAGCACCTGAGCCAGCTCCTCACCGATCAGATCCACCTGCGCCGA
>NZ_JBFAOJ010000190.1:0-6366 GCF_040675205.1 Streptosporangium sp. NPDC049644
GCCGTGCTGGAGGAGCGCGGGGTGCGCACCAAGCGGTTGCGGGTGTCGCACGCGTTCCATTCGCCGTTGATGGATCCGATGCTGGAGGACTTCCGGGCGGTCGCCGAGAGGCTGACCTACCGTGAGCCGCGCATCGCGATCGTGTCCACCCTGACTGGTGAGCAGGCCACGGCCGAGGAGCTGTGTTCGCCGGATTATTGGGTGGATCAGGTGCGTGGCGCGGTCCGGTTCGCCGACGCGGTTGGCACCCTGCACGCCGGGGGTGCGCGGGCGTATCTGGAGCTGGGCCCGGATGGTGTGCTGACCGCGATGGCCGATGAGACCCTGGCCGCGTTCGATGGCGGGGGTTCGGATCTGCTGCTGGTGCCGGTGCTGCGCCGGGATCGTGGCGAGGAGTCGGCGGTGCTGGCGGCGTTGGCCGGGTTGCACGTGCACGGGGTGCGGCTGGAGTGGGGGGCGGTGTTCCCCGGTGCGCGGCGGGTGGAGCTGCCGACCTACGCTTTCCAGCGGCAGCCGTTCTGGCCGACCGGCAAGCGGGCCGGTGATGCCCGTGCTCTGGGGTTGGCCGCGGCGGGGCATCCGCTGCTGAGCGCGGCCGTCCATTTCGCCGAGTCCGACGGGGCGTTGCTGACCGGACGGTTGTCGGTGCGGTCGCATCCGTGGCTGGCCGACCACGTGGTGGGCGGGATGGTGTTGTTCCCGGGTACCGGTTTCCTGGAGTTGGCGATCCGGGCGGGTGATCAGGTCGGCTGTGACCTGGTGGAGGAGTTGACGCTGGCCGCGCCGTTGGTGCTGGCTGAGGATGACGCGGTCGCGGTGCAGGTGTCGGTGGGCGCCCGGGATGAGTCGGGCAGGCGTTTGCTCGGTATCTATGCTCGTCTGGCCGAGGCGGAGGAGCACACGCCGTGGACACGGCACGCCACCGGCATACTGATGGCGGGCGCCGCCAAGGCCGAGGAAGATGGGCGGGATGTCGGGTTCGATGCGACGGTGTGGCCGCCGCGGGGCGCGACCGCGATCGAGCTGGATGGTGTGTATGAGCGGTTCGCCGAGGGTGGGCTGAGTTACGGCCCGGTGTTTCAGGGGCTGAAGGCGGCTTGGCGGGGGCAGGACGGGGAGGTGTTCGCCGAGGTCGCGTTGCCGGAGCATGTCGCCGACGCGGCTTTGTTCGCCCTGCATCCGGCGTTGCTGGATTCGGCGCTGCATTCGGTGCCGTTCGTCGATCTGGACTCGGCGGGAGGTTTGCCGTTCTCGTGGAGTGTGGTGAGCCTCCAGGCGGGTGGTGCGTCGGCGTTGCGGGTGCGGGTGGCCAGGGCCGGTGCCGATTCGGTGTCGCTGACGGCGGTGGATCCGGCCGGTGCGCCGGTGTTGTCGGCGCGTTCTCTGGCGTTGCGTGCGGTTTCGGCCGATCAGCTCGCTGCGGCGTCCTCCGGGCGCGGAGTGGAGCGGGACTCGCTGTTCCAGCTTGACTGGGTCGAGGTGCCGATGACGGTCTCCCCGGTGGACGCCGTGATCGGGCTGGAGGTGGCCGAGCTGATCGGTGACCTCGACTCGCTGGAGCTACCACTTGGCAGGGCGCCCGAAGTGGTGGCCGTCGAGATCGATGTGACCAAGGCCGCCGATGTGGTGGACTCGGCGCACGAGGTGACCGCCCGGGTTCTGGGCCTGTTACAGCAGTGGCTGGCCGATGAGCGGTTCGACGACTCACGCCTGGTCGTGGTCACCCGAGGCGCGGTCGCCACCGGTGCCGGCGAGGCCGTGCCGAACCCGGCCGCGGCCACCGTCTGGGGACTGGTCCGCAGCGCCGAGGCGGAGAACCCCGGTCGCTTCCTGCTGGCCGATGTGGAGGAGCAGGAGACGGCCCTGTCCGCGCTGCCCGTCGTGCTGGCCTCCGGCGAACAGCAGGTGGCGGTGCGCAATTACGAGGCACGGGTGCCCCGTCTCGCCCGGCTTGCCCAGGGCGGGCACGACGCCCCGGCCTGGAATCCGGAAGGCACGGTGTTGCTCACCGGCGGCACCGGCGGCCTGGGCGCGGAGCTGGCCCGGCATCTGGTGACCGAGCACGAGGTACGGCACCTGCTGCTGGCGAGCCGCCGGGGCCCGGACGCCCCCGGTGCGGCGGAGCTGCTCGCGGACCTGACCTCGCACGGCGCGCAGGTGAGCGTCGTCGCGTGCGACGTGGCCGACCGGGACGCGGTGGCGGCGCTGCTGGCGCAGGTGGACACCGCGCACCCGCTGACCGCGGTGATCCACATGGCGGGCGCACTGGACGACGGGACGATCGCCACGCTGACCCCCGAGCGGCTGGGCGGAGTCTTGCGTCCCAAGGTGGATGCCGCCTGGCACCTGCACGAGCTCGCCCGTGAGGAGGATCTGGCCGCGTTCGTGGTGTTCTCGTCGGTGGCCGGGACGTTCGGCGGGCCGGGCCAGGGCAACTACGCGGCGGCCAACGCGTTCCTGGACGCGCTGGTCCAGCATCGGCGGGCCGCGGGCCTGCCGGCGGTGTCGCTGGCATGGGGCCCGTGGTCGCAGGACATCGGTATGACCAGCCGGTTGTCGCAGGTGGACGTGCAGCGTTGGAACATGAGCGGCCTGCTGCCGATCTCGCCCGCACAGGGCATGGCGTTGTTCGACTCGGCCATCGCGTCCGGTGAGCCGGCGGTGGCGCCGGTCCGGCTGAACATGCCGGCGTTGCGGGCGCACGAGGAACTGCCGTCGATGCTGACCGGGGTGGTTCCCACCGTACGCCGCTCGACGGCCGCCGCCCCGCAGTCACACGGCAAGCTGCTGCGGCGACTGACCTCGCTGGGCGCGGCCGACCGCCTCGACGTCATGCTGGACGTGGTGCGCACCGAGGTGGCGCTGGTACTGGGGCACGCCACGCCGAACACGGTGGAACTGCGGCGCGAGTTCCGCGATCTGGGCTTCGACAGCCTCACCGCGGTCGAGCTGCGTAACCGGCTGAACACCGCGACGGGCATGCGCCTTTCGGCCACGCTGGTGTTCGACTACCCCACGCCGACCGTGCTGGCCGAACACCTGCTCGATGAGCTGATGGGCACGCGGACGGACGTCGTGGACACGGCGCCGCCCGTGCTGCTGCCGCCGGTGGCCGACGACCCGATCGTGATCGTGGGCATGGCGTGCCGCTACCCGGGCGGGGTCCGATCCGCCGATGATCTGTGGCGGCTGGTGGCCGAAGGCGTGGACGGGATCAGCGAGTTCCCCACGAACCGCGGCTGGGATCTCGGTGCTCTGTTCAACTCGGACCGGGAGAACCGGGGCACCAGCTATGCGCGTGAGGGTGGCTTCCTGCACGAGGCGGGGGCGTTCGATCCGGGCTTCTTCGGGATCTCGCCGCGTGAGGCGCTGGCGATGGATCCCCAGCAGCGGCTGCTGATGGAGACCACCTGGGAGGCGATCGAGCGGACCGGGATCGACCCGGTCTCCCTGCGTGGCAGCCGTACCGGCGTGTTCGCCGGGGTGATGCACCACGACTACCGGCCGGGGCGCCTGGAGTTCCCGCCGGAAGTGATGAGCTTCATGGGGACCGGCACCGCGGGAAGCGTGCTGTCCGGCCGCATCTCCTACACCTTGGGCCTTGAGGGCCCGGCGGTGACGGTGGACACGGCGTGCTCGTCCTCACTGGTGGCGATACATCTGGCGTCGCAGGCGCTGCGCGGTGGCGACTGCTCGCTGGCGCTGGCCGGCGGCGTGACCGTGATGGCCACACCAGGGGCGTTCATCGACTTCAGCGCGCAGGGCGGGCTGGCCGGCGATGGCCGGTGCAAGTCCTACTCCGACGCGGCCGACGGGGTGAGCTGGTCCGAGGGCGTCGGCGTGGTGGTGCTGGAGCGGCTGTCGGACGCCCGCCGCAACGGCCACCAGGTGCTGGCCGTCGTGCGTGGGTCGGCGGTCAACCAGGACGGCGCGTCCAACGGCCTGACCGCGCCGAACGGCCCGTCGCAGCAGCGAATGATCCGCCAGGCCCTGGCGAGCGCCGGGCTCACTCCTGCTGACGTGGATGTCGTGGAGGGCCACGGTACGGGGACGACGCTGGGCGACCCGATCGAGGCACAGGCCCTGCTGACCACCTATGGCCAGGATCGGGATCGGCCGCTGCTGCTGGGGTCGGTCAAGTCGAACATCGGCCACACCCAGGCCGCTGCCGGTGTGGCGGGTGTGATCAAGATGGTCATGGCCATGCGGCACGGCCTGCTGCCCAAGACACTGCACGTGGACGAGCCGTCCACGCATGTGGACTGGTCGGTGGGCGCGGTGGAACTGCTGACCGAGGCCAGGCCCTGGCCGCAGGCCGAGCGGCCGTGGCGGGCCGGGGTGTCCTCGTTCGGGATCAGCGGTACCAACGCCCACGTGATCATCGAACAGATTCCGGTCGAGCAGGGCGCCGAAGCCGCGGATGTGGCGGCCGAGCCCCCGGCGCCTGTGCTGGACGGCGGGTCGCCGGTGCCGCTGCTGGTCTCGGGCCGGACCGATCAGGCGTTGCGCGCGCAGGCCGGGCGGCTGGCGTCGTACCTGGACGATGTGCCCGATGCCGAGTTGGCCGACGCCGCGTTCTCGCTGGCCACGACCCGGTCGGCGTTCGAGCACCGGGCGGTGGTGGTCGCCGGGGGCCGCGGGGGCGCGCTGGCCGGACTACGGGCCGTCGCCGAGGACCTGCCGGGTGCCGGTGTGGTGCGCGGGGTGGCCGGCGCGGAGCCGAAGCTCGCGGTGCTGTTCACGGGTCAGGGGAGCCAGCGGGTGGGGATGGGCCGGGAGTTGTACGCCCGGTTCCCGGTGTTCGCCGAGGCGCTGGACGCGGTGATCGCGGAGCTGGATCGTCATCTGGACGGTTCGCTGCGGGAGGTGCTGTTCGCCGAGCCGGGCACGGCGGAGGCGGAGGCGCTGGACCAGACCGGGTGGGCGCAGCCGGCTCTGTTCGCCGTGGAAACGGCGCTGTTCCGGCTTGCGGAGTCCTGGGGAGTGCGCCCGGCCGTGCTGGCCGGGCACTCGATCGGCGAGATCACGGCCGCGCATGTGGCCGGGGTGCTGTCGCTTGGGAACGCGTGTGCCCTGGTGGCGGCGCGGGCGCGGCTGATGCAGGCGCTGCCGTCCGGTGGGGCGATGGTGTCGGTACTGGCGTCCGAGGAGGACGTCGCCGGCCTGCTGGCCGGGCGTGAGCATGCGGTGTCGATCGCGGCGGTGAACGGTCCGGCCTCGGTGGTGATCTCCGGTGTGGAGGAGCCGGTTCTTGAGGTGGCCGCCGCGCTGGAATCCCAGGGGGTCAGGACGAGGCGGCTTCGGGTGTCGCACGCGTTCCATTCGCCGCTGATGGAGCCGATGCTGGCGGACTTCCGCGCTCTGGCCCAGACGCTCACCTACGACCCGCCGAAGATCCCGATCGTGTCGACCCTGACCGGAGAGGCGGCGGCCGAGCAGGTGTGCTCGCCGGACTACTGGGTGGACCAGGTGCGTGGCGCGGTCCGCTTCGCCGAGGGCGTCCGGACGCTGCACCGTCAGGGCGTGCGGGCGTATCTGGAGCTGGGCCCCGACGGAGTGCTGACCGCCATGGCCGGCGACACCCTCGCCGCGCTCGCCGGCTCGGACCTGGACGCGGCGCTGGTCCCGGTGTTGCGCAAGGACCGGGACGAGCCGGCCTCTGTCACCGAGGCGCTCGCCCGGTTGCACGTGCATGGGGTGACGGTGAACTGGCAGGCCGTCTTCCCCGGTGCCCGCCGGGTGGGCCTGCCGACCTACGCGTTCCAGCACCAGTGGTTCTGGCCCAAGGGCCCGGCTTCCAGCGCGGGCAATGTGGCGGCCGTGGGCCAGTCGGCGGCGGGTCATCCGCTGCTGGGCGCCGCGGTCGGCCTGGCCGACTCCGACGGGGTGCTGCTGACCGGACGGCTCTCGCTGTCGTCGCATCCGTGGCTGGCCGATCACGCGGTGGCCGGATCGGTGATCTTCCCGGGCACCGGGTTCCTGGAGCTGGCGATCCGGGCGGGCGACCAGGTCGGCTGTGACCAGGTCGAGGAGCTGACCCTGACCGCGCCGCTCGCACTCACCGAGACCGACGCCGTCGCGGTTCAGGTCTCCGTGGGTGCGGCGCAGGAGACGGGTCACCGTAGTGTGAACGTCTATGCCCGCTCGGCGCAGGCGGCCGATGATGTGCCCTGGGTGCTGCACGCGACCGGCGCGCTCCGACCCGGCGCCCAGGTCGCCAAGCCGTTCGACGCGGCGGTATGGCCGCCGGCCGGCGCAACCGCGATCGAGTTGGACGGTCTGTATGAGCAGCTCGCCGAGGGCGGGCTGAGCTACGGGCCGCTGTTCCAGGGGCTGCGGGCGGCCTGGCGGCGTGATGATGAGATC
>NZ_JBFAOJ010000191.1:0-6242 GCF_040675205.1 Streptosporangium sp. NPDC049644
CCCGGTTCCGTACGATCCGCGACCTTGATCCGGTCAGCCCATGCAGTGGTACACCTTGCGCAGGGTCTCGTGGACGATCCAGACGGTCTTGGCCCCTTCGGCGAGCAGGCAGACCGAGCCGGGGACGAGTTCGAGGGTGGTGCCCCCGTCGACCTCCAGTGTGGCGCGGCCGGACAGGACCACGAACATCTCGTCACGTTCCACATCGGCCACGGTGCCCGGCGTGATCTCCCAGATGCCCCGGCTCTGCCTGCCGTCCGGAGAGGACCACAGCTCGATGGACGAGACGCGCGGGGAACCGGCCAGGATCTGGTCGGCTTCCAGCTCGTCCGGTGAGAGCTGCACGTCACCGGTGGGGACGGAGAACGCGCCGGCAGCGGTGGTCATCCGGGCCAGGTCGGCGGGCTCTGGGATGAGAATGTCGGGCATGGGGACCTTTCAGGGGCGGGGGTTGTCTCTCCGGAAGGACTCCAGCGCCAGGAGGGCGACATGGAGGGAAAGACAGGACTCGACATCGTCCAGATCGGTGTCGAGGACGCGTTCCAACCTGTGGAGACGGTCGTAGAAGGCGGGGCGTGACAGATGCGCCCGCTGGGCGGCGAGGGCCTTGTTGCGGCCCGCGTTGAGGTAGACCCGGAGGATGCTGGTGAGATCGCCGCCGCGTTGGGCGTCGTGGGCGAGCAGCGGGCCGAGCTCGCGTTCGGCGAAGGTCTGCAGCCGTGCGTCGTCGCGGAGGAGGTGGAGCAGGCCCCGCAGGCGGAGGTCGGGGAGCCGGTAGAAAGCGCGGCCGTCGGGCTGTCTGACGGCCACGTCGGCGACCTGCTCGGCCTCCAGGAAACTCCGCCGCACGTCGCGGACCGACTCGACCATGGAACCCGCGGCGAGGACGAAGGGGTTCGTGAAGGCCGCGCGCAGGTGGTCGGCGAGCGTGGTCAGCGCGGATTCGGGGAGGACACGCGGTGGCAGGGGGAGCAGGACGCCGACCCGGTTCTGGTCCAGGGCGCCGATCAGGGCGGGAAGGCGGGCCTCTCGGCAGGCGGCGGCGGCCGCGTCGCCCAGTTCGGCGAGCTGGGCGAGTTGCTCCTGGCCGTCCATCGGCTTCTCCGCTGGCTCGGCCAGGCGCAGCACCACGCTCATGAGCCTGCGACCGGTGAGCGGCACGCCGACCGCGCGGGCGCGGGCCGCGGCCTCCTCGGGGTCCGCGTACGCGTGGGTCAGGATTCCGGTGATGATCGTGCCGTGTGCCTGACGTTCCAGTGACTCCTGGTGGCGTTCCAGCAGGCGGCTCAGGGCGAGGGTGGTCGCGGCGCGTTCGGCGAGCACGATGTCGTGCGGTCCAGGCTCGGTGTCGCAGAGCAGGATCAGGCGGCCCCAGTCCTGGCCCCGAGCGCCGACCATGGTGACCAGCCAGCCTGAGGCCGCGTCGTAGGCGGTCCGCGGGTGGGGTGCCACCGAGCGGGAGCGCGTCTCCCAGCCGGCCAGTAACGTGCCCGTGTCACGTCCGGCGGTGTCGCATGCCAGGACCTGGTGGGCGAGGTTCTCCAGCAGCGCGGGGCGTCCGGACAGCCGGGTGACCTGGCCGAGCACCCTCGCGGGGGAGGCGCCCTCGACCGACAGCTCGGTGAAGACCTCGTGCAACTGCTTGGAGGCGCGGAGTTCCTCCAGCTGGATGTCGATGATCCGGGCGTGCACCGACTCGGTGATCTGCACGAACGGTGTCTCCATCGCCAGGGTCACCAGGGGCAGGCCGTGCGCCTCGGCGGCGTTGATCACGGCACGGGGCAACTCTTTGATGAACTTGCGGCCCAGCTCCACGATCAGCCCCGACGCACCCACGGTGGCCAGTTCGGCGACATAGTCGGCGAGCTTGTCGGGGTCGTCGGGCAGGGCTATGCCGGTGGTGAGCACGAGCTCACCCCCGCGTAGCAGGTGGGCGATATCGGTGACCTCGCCCACGTGCACCCAGCGCACCCGGCTGCCCAGCCGGTCAGCCCCCGCCACGACCTGTGGATTGCCCCGGCGAACGGTGTCCAGGGCGAGGACGTCGGCGACTGTAGGGAGCACACACAGAGAGTATCTGATCAGAATGTAAGTATGGGTGGCCCTCCTTTTACATGCTGTTTACCCGCTATCCGCGTTCCTGCGGTAATGGGCCCGCGGCACCGTCCGCCCGGGATCGCTACTGAAGGCCCGGCCGCGGGGGCGGTGTCGCGCCGGGGTCCGCCGAGGCCGGTGCCGGTGCCGAGGCCGCGCGGTTCAGGCGGGCTTCCAGGCCGTCGAGGAGGCAGGTCAGGCCGAACTCGAAGTTGAGCGCCCTGGTGGTCTCGACGTCGATCTCCCGGAACTCGGCGTAGCGGGCGGCCAGTTCGGGGTGGCCCGCCGCGGCCTTCTCCACCAGCGGGTGGAGGGCCGCGTTCAGCTCGTTGGACCCGAGGCCGGTCCGCCCCATCATGGTCCGCCAGGAGATTTCGGGCATGGTGATCCCGGCCACGTAGGCCATGAGCGTCGAGGCGGCGTAGTCCTGGTCGAGGCCGCGGAACCCGGCGTGGTCGAAGGTGGCGGCGAGCCGGGTCATCAGCAGTATCGCGTTGGGGCCGATGCCGGGGACGGTCCCGACGAGGTTGATCACCCAGGGGTGGCTGAAGAGCATCTGGCGCATGCTGTACGCGAAGGAGGAGGCGGAGTCGCGCCAGGTGGTCTCCCGGGCGTCCAGGACCGTCAGCTCGCCGTAGACCTCGTCGAGGGCCAGCTCCAGCAGCTCGTCCTTGTTCGCCACGTGCCAGTAGATGCTGGTGGCCCCCGAGCCGAGCCTGGCGCCCAGGCGGCGCATGCTCAGTGCGTCCAGCCCCTCCGCGTCGAGCAGTGCCATCGCCTCGCGTACGATCTGCGCGCGATCGAGCCCTGGGCTCTTGGCGGTGCGCGGCTCGCGTGTCCAGACGGAGCTGAAGTGCTGTTTCACGCTCCAAGCATAAATCCGATAGTACATCGTACGAGCTTGTCGTACATTGTGCGAGTGGAATCGAACACCGTACGAGTCGAACGCGATCCGAGGCGCTGGTGGATCCTCGGAGTGCTCTGCCTGAGCCTGCTGGTCCTGGTGGTGGACAACACGGTCCTCAACCTGGCCATCCCGGCGTTGATGGTCGACCTGGGAGCCACTCCGGCGGACATTCAGTGGATCATCGACGCCTATGTCCTGGTCTTCGCCGGGCTGCTGCTCACCTCGGGCAGCCTGTCGGACCGCTACGGCCGTAAGCGCTTCCTGATCATCGGCCTGCTGCTGTTCGGCGGTGCCTCGCTGGTCGCGGTGCTGGTCACCGAGCCCTGGCAGCTGATCGGTGCCCGCGCGCTGATGGGTGTCGGCGGCTCCATCCTGATGCCGAGCACCCTGTCGATCCTGATCACCGTCTTCGACGAGGAGGAGCGCCGCAAGGCGATCGCCGCGTGGAGCGCGGTGGCCATGGTCGGTGTGATCGCCGGTCCCACGCTTGGCGGTTTCCTGCTGGAACACTACTGGTGGGGATCGATCTTCCTGCTCAACGTGCCCGTCGCGATCGTCGCCGTCGTCGCGGCGGTGCTGCTGATGCCCGAGTCGCGCGGTCCGGCGAGAAGGCTCGACCCGCTCGGTGTGGTGCTGTCCACGGCCGGCATGGGCGCCCTGGTCTACGTGGTCGTCTCCGCCCCGACGGCGGGCTGGACCTCGGTGGAGTCGCTGGCCGCCGCCGGCGTGGCGGTGGTCGCGCTGGGGGCGTTCGTGATCTGGGAGCTCAGGTCGGAGCATCCGATGCTCCCGCTGGAGCTGTTTCGCGACCGGAACTTCAGCGGTGCCTCGTTCTCGATCGTGCTGATGTCGTTCGGCACGGGCGCGCTGCTGCTGATGCTCACCCAGTACCTGCAGTTCGTGCTGGGCTACGGTCCCATGCGGGCCGGTCTCGCACTGCTGCCGTACGCGGTGGCCGCCGCGCTGTTCAACGCGGTCGGCGCCGGGCTGGGGCAGCGGGTCAGCAACCGGGTGCTGGTCGCCGTCGGCCTCGCCGTGATGGCGGGCGGCTTCGGGGTGCTCGCCTTCATGACCGCCGACACCGGGTACGGCATGTTGATCACTGGTCTCATGCTCATGGGGGTCGGCGGCGGCCTGGCGGGTCCCGCGGCCTACGCGACGCTGATGGGCGCGGTGCCGCCCGCGCACGCCGGTGTCGGGTCGGCGCTCAACGACACGGTCCAGCAGGTCGGCATGGCGCTGAGCATCGCCGTGCTGGGCAGCGTGCTGGCCGGGGTCTACACCTCGTCGATGCCCGCGGACGCCCCGGCCGTCGCCAGGGAGTCGATCGGAGAGGCGCTGCGGCTGGGGGATCCGGGGGTGATCGGGACCGCGCGCGAGGCGTTCGTCTCCGCCATGTCGTTCGGCTCCTGGGTGGGGGTCGTCTTCACCCTGGCCGCCGCCACGCTGGCGTTCCTGGTGCTGCGGCCCGCGCCCGTGGTCACGGCCGCCTCGGAGGCCGACCTGGTGAAGACCGAGGGCTGAGGGGTTCTCCGGCCGCCACCCCGGCGTGCCGGGTCACCGGCCGATCCGGCCGATCCGGCCGGACGGATCGGCCGGTGACCCGGGCGTACCGACCTGACAGTGTGATGGGTTTGGTGGCTATGTGCCGACATGTTGCCGGTATGAGGTGGTGGCCCCGAGCGGTGATACTCGATGTATGTCGGACCTCCTTGCGCGCCATCGCGCGGTAATGCCCAACTGGCTGGCCCTCTACTACGACGAGCCCATCGAGATCGTCTCGGGCAAGGGCAACCGGGTAGTCGACGCGTCGGGCAAGAGCTACCTCGACTTCTTCGCGGGCATTCTGACCAACATGATCGGGTACGACGTGCCAGAGGTGCGGGAGGCCGTGGAGCGGCAGCTCGCCACCGGGGTCGTGCACACCTCCACGGTCTACCTGCTGCGCGGTCAGGTCGAGCTGGCCGAGAAGATCGCCAGGCTCTCCGGCATCCAGGACGCGAAGGTCTTCTTCACCAACTCCGGTACCGAGGCCAACGAGGCCGCGCTGTTGCTGGCGACCTACGCGCGCAAGTCCGACCAGGTGCTCGCCATGCGGCAGAGCTACCACGGCCGCTCCTTCGGCACGATCGGCGTCACGAGCAACCGCTCCTGGAAGAACAACTCGCTGTCGCCGCTGAACGTGCACTTCCTGCACGGAGCCGACCGGCACCTCGCCCAGTTCCGCGGCCTGTCCGACGCCGGCTACATCGAGGCCTGCGTCGACGACCTGCGCCACGTGCTCTCCACGGCCGTCGGAGGCGACGTGGCGGCGCTGATCGCCGAGCCGATCCAGGGCGTGGGCGGCTTCACCATGGCCCCCGACGGGCTGTTCGCCGCCTACAAGGAGGTCCTCGACTCCGAGGGGATCCTGTTCATCTCCGACGAGGTGCAGACCGGTTGGGGCCGTACCGGCTCGGCCTTCTTCGGCATCCAGAACCACGGTGTCACGCCCGACATGATGACCTTCGCCAAGGGGCTGGGCAACGGCTTCGCGGTGGGCGGCGTCGTCGCCCGGGGTGACCTGATGGACAACCTGCACGCCGTCGGACTGGCCACCTTCGGCGGTAACCCGATCTCCATGGCCGCTGCCAACGCCACCCTGGACTACGTCCTTGACCACGACCTGCAGGCTCGCGCCGCCAGGACCGGTGCTCTGATCATCGACGGGCTCCGCGAGGCCGCGCCGCGCCTGCCGATCGTCGGCGACGTCCGCGGCAGGGGCCTGATGTTCGCCGTCGAGCTGGTCGACCCGGCGACGGGCGAGCCCTCCCCGGCGCTGGCCAACCGGTTCATGGAGGAGAGCAGGAAGGCCGGCCTGCTGGCGGGCAAGGGCGGGCTGCGGGGCAACGTGCTCCGGATGGCCCCGCCGCTCACCCTCACCATGGAGGAGGCCGCCGAGGGCCTCGGAATCATCGTCACCGTGCTCGAAACCGTCAACGCCGAGGTCGTCTCGTGAAGAACGTCACCCACTGGATCGGCGGGAGCCCCGTCGAGGGCTCCGGCCGTACCTCCGAGATCTTCAACCCCGCGACCGGGGAGGTCGCGGGACAGGTCCGTCTCGCGTCCGTGACCGAGGTCGACGCGGCCGTGGCCGCCGCCGTCGAGGCCTGGCCCGCCTGGCGGGACGCCTCGCTGGTCAAGCGCTCGCAGGTGCTGTTCCGCTTCCGTGAGCTGATGTACGCCCACCGCGACGAGCTCG
>NZ_JBFAOJ010000192.1:0-6131 GCF_040675205.1 Streptosporangium sp. NPDC049644
AAACTCAGGCGAGTGAGGTGCAGGCACGAGTCTCTTCCTTCCCAGCCGACGCAAGTCGACTCAGACGAGGTGTCCGTCCTGCGGGGGGAACCTCATTGTGCTGATCGCGGATCACGTAGCGGGTGTGGGCCCCGTCCATCCATTCCCTGTCGATCTCCCTGCCCGTCACCCTGCCGACAAGCGCCAGGGCCGACGTGAGGCAGGTCGCCATGGGCGGGCTGTATCCGTTGTGGACAAGCCCGATGAAGTCCCCCCACTCGTCGGGGATGGCCTCCTCCCCGTAGTCCTGTCCGCTCTCCGTGCGGGTCTCCTCCCACGCGCAGTACTCCAGCCACCCCGTCGGCAGTTCGGGATCGCTCTCCCAACCGGAGTCGTCCAGGTCGAAATGCAACCCTTGCGCGTAGGAGTCGAGCGCGTGAGGATCACTTCCCCAGCGCTTTCCGGGGACGGTGACGCTGAAGTCCGTCACATAGTGACCGTTGACCGCGTATTCAAGATCACGTGGCCCGTTGATGTCCCAGCGCATCAGCAGCGCCCGCCCGCCGTACGAGAGCTCCTGCAAGGCCCCCTCACAGTCGAACCCGTGCACCTGGATGATCTGTGTCCAGTCCGCCGCCAGACGACCGGCCCAGACGACCCCCGCCTCACCGTCGGAAGGCCGCCCGCGCAGGACATCCGTCCAGGTGCACTCGACTGAGTCGTCCACATCCGCGACCGACACCCCCAGGCGCCGAGCGGCCTCCCACACCTCCAGCCCCTCCACCCAGGCGGCCATGAACCACTCACCCATGCCGTAGGACCGGACGAGGTGCCAAAGACGCTCCGACCGCCGCATTCCCGCTCCCTGCCCGCTCAAGTGCTCGTTCCTGGGGTGACTCAAGCAGACATCCCCGACAGTTCCGTGATCAACGCCATGCCGCGGTTCTCGCGACCGGGTGCGTACCGAGGCGGCCGGTCGGTTCGGCTTCATCATGAAGGGGGCCCGCGGGCAATGTCAGTGATCCGCAAGTCGATCCTTAGCGCCTTTGCCTAAGTTGATCGTCGGCCGCCGCATCCGGTATCGACGGCCGGCCGGAGCGTGCGGGCCGGTGCGATCGAGCCGGGGCACGCCGGTGATCTCGGGAAGAGGAGTCATGACGGGGGACAAGAAGCTGCCAAGGGCTGTTGTACTGCGGATCAACAAGTGCCTGCGAAACGAATCGAACGTGCTCGATCTGAGCGGTACACCTCTGGAGGTGTTGCCCGGGCAACTGCGTGAACTGACTCATCTGCGCGAGCTCCGGCTGAACCTCACCGGAATCCCTGAGCAACTGGGTGACCTCACCGCCCTCACCCATCTCCGCCTGGGTGGTGAGCTGACCAGCCTTCCTGATTCGCTGGGCCACCTCACCGCCCTCACCTCGCTCGACCTGAGCGGCAACCGGCTGACCGAGATTCCCGAATGGCTGGGCGACCTCACCGCCCTCGAACGCCTCTACCTGGAAAGAAACCAGCTTGTCAGCCTTCCTGATTCGCTGGGCGACCTCACCGCCCTCAAATATCTCTACTTGGGAATCAACCGGCTGACCAGCATCCCTGACTCGGTGGGCAACCTCACCTCCCTCACCGAGCTCATCTTGAGCAAGAATCAACTGACCGAAATCCCTGATTCGCTGGGCGACCTCACCGCCCTCAAATATCTCTACTTGGGAATCAACCGGCTGACCAGCATCCCTGACTCGGTGGGCGACCTCACCGCCCTCACCTCGCTCTTCCTGGAAAGCAACCAGCTGACCGAGATCCCTGGCTCACTGGGCGACCTCACCGCCCTTAAACGCCTCTTCCTGGGGTACAACCGGCTGACAAGTCTTCCTGGCTCACTGGGCAACCTCACCGCCCTCACCGAGCTTTACCTAGAGGGCAACCAGCTGACCGAGATCCCTGATTCGCTGGCCAACCTCACCGCCCTCACCCGGTTCCGTCTGGATAGCGACCTGCTGGCCGGTCTTCCCGAATCGCTGCGCCGCCGCGCCAAGGCTCTGCGGTAGCACCGTTCCTCGACCTCAACCACTGACGGGCCCGTCCTGGCAGCCGCTGAGAGGAGAATCGTCGGCCGACCCATCGATCTTTCTCGGGTGGTGGTGCGGCCTCCGCACAGTGCCCGACGGTCGGATACGGCGGGCGCTGGGTGCGGCGCGCGGCCCTGACTCCCGCCGTCGGCTGGGATCGGCCCCAGGCCGCATGCCCTGCCGACAGGCGGGCGGCGGGCCGTGCGACGGCGCGCCGCCACCTTGATCCAGTCACCGGGGAACTCCTCCCACCCGGCGTGAGCTTCCCCCCGTGCTTGCCTTCCTCACCACCTGCGTCGCAGGATCCCGAGAAGACGTCGCAGAGGCCGCCGCATCCTCGCTCACGGGGAAGTACAAGACTCATCGACATCTGTGAACGGATGGACACGACCTGGCAGACCTATGGCTGCGTGCTCACTCCGCCCGCCATAAAGATCCACAATGACGGGCGGAGTCCGTCATTTACCTGGCCATGGACTGCTCGCCTGCTCCGTATGAGAGGTTGAACCGTGCCGGGATAGCTCCTGGGCATGCTGACCCCTCTTGAGGATCTAGGCATGCAAGTCAACCAAAGCGACTCCACGAAACCCGGCGCGGTTCACGACGAAGCGGCCCGCTCCCCTCGGAGGGCGGGCCGCCTTGAAGTAGCGGCGGTCACACGCGGCGGCGCAGGTAGCGGGCGCGGCGGCCGGCGTCGTGGAAGCCGAGCCGCTGGTACAGGGAGGCGGCCGGGTTGTTGTCGTTGACGCAGAGCCACGCCTCCCGGGCGCCGTCGGCGGCCAGCGACCGCAGCGCCCTTGCCACCAGGTGGGTTCCGACCCGCCGGCCCCGCCAGGTGGGGACCACGCCCATCTGGTCGATCCAGTTGTCGATGATGTTGAAGAAGCCGACCGCCGTGCCGTCGGGACCGCGCGCGATCAGGGACAGGTCCGGCCGGTACCCATCGTCCTCCCGCAGCCCATCCAGCCATTCCTCGGCCGCCGGCTCGACGAAGCCGGGCCGGTCCGCGAAGGACGCCCGGTAGGTCGCGAACAGCTCGGAATCGAGTGTCACCGGCTCGGTGGTCACGCCGTCGGGATGGGCGACCTCCGGGAGGGCGGTGAGGTCGTGGCGCAGCACCCACTCGACGAAGGTCCGCTCGAAGCCGCGCGCCGTAAACAGGGCGTCCGCGCCAGGATTCCACGACTCGGTGGTCAGCAGCAGACCGGCGTCGCCGGCCTGCTCGCCTGCCCAGCTCAGCAGCCGGCTACCGACGCCCCGCCCCCGCCAGGCCGGATCCACCAGGCCGGTGCTGGTAGCCGGCTGCCCGGCGGTGCCGACGCTCACGGCCGCGACCAGGCCGCCCTCGTGCCAGGCGCCGAGGGTACAGGACTGGAGCAGCCGGGCTCGCAGCAGCGGAGAGCTAGTGAACAACGGGAGGCCACCGTCGACGGCCAGGCACGCCTCGGCCAGTTCAGCCAGTGCCGCGAGGTGCTCCTCGCCGAACTCTTTCCAGGTCAGCGCGTCCATGCCCGGGTCCACCATGATCCTTTATCCTTTCACTGTCGCCGATCGCCCGACGGCCGGCCGTGGCGGCTGACGCCGGGCCGGCGCGACGGCGCCGATGGGCAGTAAGTAGGTATCCCCGCCGGTGTCGCTGTCAACGCGGTTTCAGTCCGTCCGCGCGGCCCTTGAAGCGTCGGGGCGGGCGGTGTGCCAGGCGTTCGCCACCGCGATGCGCATGCTGACCGACAACGGCAAGCAGTTCACCGGCCGGTACACCAAGCCACGCCCGATCGAGGTGCTGTTCGAGCGGATCTGCCGGGAAAACGGTGTCAGGGTGCATAACACCAAGCCGCGGTCACCGACCACGACCGGGAAGATCGAGCACTGGCACAAGAGCGTGCGAGAGGAGTTCCTCTCCCATGAGGGCTTCGCCGGCCTGCAGCACTGCTGGATGCGTGGGTGGCCGATACAACACGGTCCGGCCGCACCAGGCGTTGGACATGGCCACCCCGGCTGACTTGTCCAGACAAACAAGAAGGCCCGTTCCCAGATTTTCCCTGGTCACGGGCCTTCTTTGTCTGGTACGGCCGAGAGGACTCGAACCCCTAACCTCTGATCCGTAGGTCCCCGAACGATCTCCACAGGTGTTCAGACTGGTTCGCCGCGTAGGTCACCGACGGTCCGGCTGTTCGAGTCAGTTCAGCTCGGTACGGGGTCGTACGGCCCGTTGGCTCCCAACTTGGCTCCCAGAAAGCGATCACTTGCGCCCCAGGATGGGGAATCGCTTCTCCGCCGCAACGAGTGCATCCGTGAGTGCCGGGATGTCTGTCTGGTCCAAGCCTTCGATCTCGAAGTGAAGGGTGTTCCGCATCCCAGGATGGTCGGCTATGGTCCCGGAGATCGACAGGGAACCTGTGGGACGGCATTCGACGGTGAGCTCTATCCAATGCTCAAGAGAGGACAGGGTGGCACTCCCCCTAACTTCTGCGTCGACGCGCTCCAAAGCCACTCGGAAGTCATGCAACTCCTCAACCCGAAGCCCCGCATCAACCTCGGCAGTGAACCCTCCGACCTGCGCATGGATCGGAGAGGTAAGCCAGTTCCCGTCCCAGAAGTCGGTACAGCCAGGATGCATACGGCCAAGAACCCGGATCAGTACATGATCAAAGTCCCTGCCCCGGCCGATGACGATCTCAGCATGCTCCATAAGGTCATCCTCTTATGAAGGGACATTCACCTGGCCCAGACTCACCAGTTTGGAAGATCTCGGTACACAGCTCCCTGAACTGCTGCCATGCAGGTCAGTCTGACCTGCATCTATGCAGGTTCGTAGGCCTTAACGGGAACGCATTTGGAATGATCAAAGCTTCAGGGCTTCACTCCCTGGCCAGCCACGCGCGCTGCAACCGCTGACAGACACCCATATCGACGTTGTCGATGGCATGCCCTAGCGTCTCTTCATCTGCGTGGACCCGTACTGAGCATGAAAGCCGGGGGTTATGCCGGGCCGGAGATCATGAGCCCGGTTTCGGCGATGAAGCCGTTCAGCAGGTCGGGCCGGTACTGCAGGGATTTGAGCCGGTTCTTGATCAGACCGGTGAGCTCGTCGATGCCGTGGACGGTGAAGTTGAACAGCTTGGTACGCAGGTTGGCCCACACGCCCTCGGCCGGGTTCAGCTCAGGCGCATAGGCGGGGAACCGGTAGACCAGCAGCCAGTCCTCATGAGCGGCGATCCACACGCGCATCTCGACGCTGACGTGCTCGGGCAGGCTGTCCCACACCAGCGAGATCGGGCCGCCCAACTGGGCGTGCGCGGCCTGGAGCAGCGCTTGGAAGTCGGCCACCGTGAAGCCCTTCGGCTCGTTCTTGCGGTGGTGGTAGGCGCGCATACGGTAGATCAGTCGCGTCCGCCTCCCCGGTTTGGCGCAGATCAGCGCGGCGATCGAGACCCGCCCACGGCCGCGGTAGGCCACCTGCAACACCGGGGTTCGCCCCTTGCGGGCCCAGGTCCTGCCCTTGGGCGGTCTCAGATTCTGTCCGGACTCATCGGCGAAGACGAGCCAGGAGCCCCAGGCCGCCCAGGTGCTTTTAAAGCGGGCAGCACCCGTCGCCTCCAGCCGGAGATCTCCTCCTCATCGCGCCGGGCCGCCCGATGCGCCGGCACCTGAAACGACCATCCCAGCCGCTCCATCAGGTAGGCCACCCCACGCGGCGTGTAGCGGATGTGGAACCTCTCGGCGATCAGGGTGGCGATGCGCGTGCTTGTCCAGCGTTGATCGTCCCACCCGTGCGCGATCGCGCCCTCGTCCAAGAACGCCTCCAGCCGGGTCAGTTGCGCCTCGGTGAGCTTGCAGCCGGTCCCGGCGGCACCCTTGGAGGCCAGCGCGGCCTTGTCGCCCTTCAGCCAGACCCGGTGCCACTCACAGGCGGACTTACGCGTCACGCCCAGCAACTGGGCCACCCGCGGCGGTTTGATTCCTCCGGAGAACATGTCCGCCGCCCGGTCACGCCCAGAGAGGTGGTGTTTGAGAAGGCCACCCGTAATCCGGTGACTATTAAGAGGTAATCGCCTCAATAGTCACTTTAGCATCGTTTGT
>NZ_JBFAOJ010000193.1:0-5651 GCF_040675205.1 Streptosporangium sp. NPDC049644
GACACCATCACCGCGAACGAGGTCGGCTGCACCACATCCACCCGATCCAGCGAAGGCGCACCCTCCACCTGACGCACCACATCCAGCAACGACCACTCCACGAATGGCTCCAACGCCGCCGCACATTCGGCCATCCGCCCGGCGAACACCCCCGACTCCTCCAGCAGGGCGGCCCCCATCCCCACCCACTGCGCCCCCTGACCCGGGAACACCCACACCATCCGACCGTCCACATCGGCCACACCCCGCACCACACCGGGCACCGACTCACCCGCACCCAGCGCACCCAGCCCCGCCAGCAGACCCTCACGATCCCCGCCGACCACCACCGCACGGTGCTCGAACACCGACCGCGACGACACCAGCGAGAACGCCGTATCCACCAGACCCAGCTCGCCGCGCGTGTCCATGAACGCCGCCAGACGGCCTGCCTGAGCGCGCAACGCCTCAGGAGTCTTCGCCGACACCACCCACGGCACCACGCCCACGGCCGAACCGGTATCACCGGCCTCCGGTTCCGCGACCTGCGGCCCCTGCTCAAGGATCATGTGTGCGTTGGTGCCGCTGATCCCGAACGACGACACCCCCGCCCGGCGCGGGCGGCCCATATCCGGCCAGTCCATGGTCTCGGTCAGCAGTTCCACCGCGCCAGACGCCCAGTCCACATGTGACGACGGCTCGTCCACGTGCAGCGTCTTGGGCAGCACCCCGTGCTGGAGAGCCATGACCATCTTGATCACGCTCGCCACACCGGCCGCCGACTGCGCGTGCCCGAGATTCGACTTGATCGACCCCAGCAGGATCGGCCGGTCTTCCGGCCGGTCCTGACCGTAGGTCGCCAGCAGGGCCTGCGCCTCGATCGGGTCACCCAGCGTCGTCCCGGTCCCGTGGCCCTCCACCACGTCAACCTCGGCGGGAGACAGCCCGGCGACAGCCAGCGCCTGACGGATCACCCGTCGCTGCGAAGGGCCGTTCGGCGCCGTCAGCCCATTGGACGCACCGTCCTGGTTGACCGCCGAACCACGCACCACCGCCAGGACCTGATGACCGTTGCGCTGAGCGTCCGACAACCGCTCCAGCATCACCAAGCCGGCGCCCTCGGACCACCCGATGCCGTCCGCCGAGTCGGAGAACGCCTTACACCGGGCATCTTGCGCCAGCCCGCCCTGCTCACCGAACTCCGCGAACGCCCCGAGAGTCGTCATCACCGTCACACCACCGGCCAGGGCCAGTGAGCACTCCCCATTGCGCAACGCCTGTGCCGCCATGTGGATAGTCACCAGTGACGATGAACACGCAGTGTCCACCGTCACCGCCGGCCCCTCCAGCCCGAAGGTGTAGGAGATCCGGCCAGAGGCCACGCTGCCCATCAGGCCGGTCATGATGTAACCGAGAGACTCCTCTCCGGGCGCGTAGCCCGAGCCGGAGGCACCGATGAAGACGCCGGTCTCACTGCCCCGCAACGAGTCCGGATCGACGCCTGCGCGTTCGAAGACCTCCCAGGCCGTCTCCAGCAGCAGGCGCTGCTGCGGATCCATCGCCAGCGCCTCGCGCGGCGAGATCCTGAAGAACTCCGCGTCGAACCCGGGTGCGTCGGAAACGAACCCGCCCTGCAGGCCCAGACCGCTATAGCCTTCCCAGCCGCGGCCGGCCGGCAACGGGGTCATGACGTCCTGCCCCTCGACGACCAGCCGCCACAGATCCTCCGGAGAGCTCACCTCTCCGGGATAACGGCAGGCCATCGAGACGATGACGATCGGGTCGTCCCCGACCGAGACCGCGGCCACCGGCAGGATGGCGTCGCCGTGCGCGCCGAGCACCTCGCTCAGCAGGTACTCACCGAGCACGGCGGGGGTGGGGTAGTCGAAGACGAGAGTGGAGGGCAGCCGCAGCCCGGTGGCCACGTTGAGCCGGTTGCGCAACTCGATCGCGGTCAGCGAGTCGAAGCCCAGTTCGCGGAACTCCCGCCTGACGTCCACCGCCGTGGAGTCGGAGTGTCCCAGAACGGCTGCGGCCTGAGTGCGGACCAGATCGGTCATGAACCGGGTCCGGTCGGCCTGCGTCAGCCCGGCCAGTTGCCGCACCAACGCTCCTTCATCAACCGCACGCGCCGCCGCTGCTGTACGGCGGGTGCCGCGCACCAGCCCGCGCAACAGCGGCGGCACCAACTGAGCGGGCATCGCCGGTATGTTCAGCAGGACCGGGAGAACCAGCGGTGCATCCGACCTCAGGGCCGCGTCCAACAGCGCCATACCCTGCTCGGTGCTGATCAGCGGCAGCCCGGCCGAGGTGATTCGCTGCACATCGGCCTGCGACATACTCCCGGTCATCCCGGTCTCCTGGGCCCACAAACCCCACGCCAGCGACAACCCCGGCAACCCCTGCGCCCGGCGCCGCGCCATCAACCCGTCCAGCCATACATTGGCCGCCGCGTAGTTGCCCTGCCCCGCGGTGCCCGTCACGCCGGCGAACGAGGAGAACATCACGAACCCTGCCAGGTCCAGGCCCTGGGTCAGCTCGTGCAGGTGCCAGGCCGCGTCCACCTTCGGCCGCAACACCCCGGCCAGCCGCTCCGGCGTCAGCGAGGCGATCGTGCCATCGTCCAGCACACCGGCGGTATGGATCACCGCGGTCAGCGGGTGCCCGTTATCGACCTGCGCGAGCAGCGCCGCGACCTGATCGCGGTCGGCCACATCACAGGCGGCGACCGTGACCTCGACACCGTGCGCGATCAGCTCGGCCCGCAACTCCAGCGCCCCCGGAGCCTCCAGACCCCTGCGGCTGGCCAGCAGCAGGTGCCGCACCCCGTGCTCGGCCACCAGATGCCGGGCCACCTCCACCCCCAGACCACCGGTACCACCGGTGATCAACACCGTGCCCTCCGGGTCCCAGACCCGGGGCATGGTCAGCACGATCTTGCCGGTGTGCTTGGCCTGGCTCATGAACCGGAACGCCTCCCGGCCCCGGCGCACATCCCACGCCGTCACCGGCAACGGCCGCAACTCACCGGCCGCGAACAGCTTCGCCAGCTCGCCCAACATCTGCCGCAACCGCTCGGGGCCGGCATCCGCCACGTCGAACCAGTGATACTCCAGCCCCGGGAAGCTCTCCTGCTCGCGGATGTCGAGCTTGCCCAACTCGATGAACCGGCCACCCGGACGCAGCAGCCGCGCCGAGGCGTCGATGAACTCTCCCGTCAGCGAGTTGAGCACCACATCGATGCCCCGCTCACCACACACCTCCCGGAACCGCTCCTCGAACTCCACACTCCGCGAGGAGGCGATGTGGTCATCCGGGATACCCATCGAACGCAGCACATCCCACTTCGCCGGGCTGGCGGTGGCGAACACCTCCACCCCGAGCCGCTGCGCCAACTGGATCGCCGCCATCCCGGTCCCACCGGTGCCCGCGTGCACCAGCAGCGACTCACCCTCCCGCAACCCGGCCAGATCCATCAGACCGTAATAGGTGGTGAGGAACGCCACCGGGATCGTCGCTGCCTGCTCGAACGAGCAGTGATCGGGGATCTTCACCAAGATCACGGCTTCGGCGACGACCACCGGGCCGAACGCGCCCTCGGCCAGACCCATCACCCGGTCCCCCGGCCGCAGGTCCTCGATGCCGGGGCCGACCTCCAGCACCACACCGGCGACCTCGCTGCCCATCAGGCCGACCTTGTCCTGGAACCAGCCCAGCGCGTTCAACCCGTCCAGCAGATCCCGGAAGTTCACCCCCGCCGCACGCACCGCCACCCGAACCTGCCCGGCCTCCAGCGGCTCGACCGCCTGCGGGAACGCAAGCAACTCCAGCGCGTCCAGGCTGCCCTTGGCCCGGCTACCCAACCGCCATGAACCCTCACCGACCGGCGGCAGCAGACCCGCCCCCGACGCCAGCGACGCCAACCTCGGCGCCCGCACCCCACCGTCACGCACCGCCACCTGCGGCTCATCCAGCGCCGGCATCGCGAGCAGTACATCGCGCAAAGTGGCGAGCGAGGAATCCTGATCATCCAGGTCGACCAGGACGAATCTGCCCGGATTCTCCGACTGCGCCGACCGCATCAGGCCCCACACCGCCGCGGCCGCCAGATCGGTGACCGCCTCGCTCTCGCTCACGGCCACCGCGCCCCGCGTGATGACCACCAGCCGCGAATCAGCACACCGCTCATCGGCCAGCCACCCCTGCAGCAGGCCCAGCACCCCAGTCGTCACCGCATGCGCCGAGATCGCCTCGTCCCCGGCCTGCCCGGCCCCGACCTCGACCAGCACCACCTCAGGCACCGGCCCCGCCTCGGTCAGTGCCGACAGATCACGATGAACCGCGACCGACTGGCCGGCCGACTTCCACACTCCGGCAAAGCCCAGCGGGTCCGGCTCGAACCCCGCAAAACCGACCGCTGCCACCGGTACCGGATCGACCATGGGGAGTTCCGGCAGCGGAGCCCAGTCCAACCGGAACAACCCGTTCCCCACCGTCTCCTGCCCGCCATCCGCGGTGGCGAGTTGGTCGGGCGAGAACGGGCGCAGCACCAGCGACCGCGCCGACAGCACCGGCTCCCCGGCAACGTCCACCGCGACCAGCGACACCGAGTCGGCAGCGGTCCGGCTCAGTCGCACCCGCAGCATCGCCGCCCCGGTGGCGTGCAGGCTCACCTCTCCCCAGGAGAACGGCAACCGCGTCCCCACCTCGTCGTCCAGACCGGCGAACGTCGAAGCGTGCAAGGCCGCGTCCAGCAACGCCGGGTGCACCCCGAACGCACCCGCACCCGACAGCGCCTGCTCGGGTAACGCGACCTCGGCGAATACCTCGCCCCCCTCGCCCCACCAGGCCGCCCGCAACCCTTGGAACACCGGGCCATAGACGAGCAACCCCTCGGCCAGCCGGTCATAGAAACCGTCCAGCGCGATCGCGGTCGCACCTGCCGGTGGCCACACCTCCGCATCGAACGGCACGACGGCCCGGCTGCCCGTGGCGAGCGTGCCGGTGGCGTGCCGCACCCACGGCACCTCCTCGGCCGCGTCCGCCGGGCGGGCGTACACGTTCACGCTCCGGCGACCCGACTCCTGGGCCGCGCCCACCCACACCTGCACCGCGACGGCATCGGCCTCGCCCAGCACCAGCGGCGCGACCAGGGTCAGCTCCTCCACCAGGTCACAACCGACCTGGTCACCGGCCCGAATCGCCAGCTCCAAGAACCCGGTCCCCGGGAAGAACACCATCCCGGCCACAGCGTGATCGACCAGCCACGGATGCGAACGCAACGACAACCGCCCGGTCAGCAGCACCCCGTCCGAGTCGGCCAGACCGACCGCGGCACCCAGCAACGGGTGATCCGTCGCGGCCAGTCCCGCCGCGGCCACATTCCCAGCTCCGGCTCCCGTTCCCTCGGGCCAGAACCCCTGATGTTGAAAGGCGTAGGTGGGCAGGTCGACCCGCCGCCCGCCCGCCAGCACCTGCCGCCAGTCCACCTTCGCCCCACGGACGAACAGCTCGGCCGCCGAAGTCAGCACCCGCTCCAGGCCACCGTCGTCGCGGCGCAGCGTCCCGGCGATCACGGTGACGGCGTCGGTCTCGTCCACACACTCGCCGATGCCGACCGTCAGCACCGGATGCGGACTCACCTCCACGAACACCCGATACCGCTGCTCCAG
>NZ_JBFAOJ010000194.1:0-5494 GCF_040675205.1 Streptosporangium sp. NPDC049644
ACCCAGCGTGTATTCCGGGACGCCAAGCGGAAGGGTGACGAGACGATCAGCGGGAGAGACGAGCGCGCCACTCATCGATCTCCGCGACCGCCGCCTCCTCGTCGGCGTCGATCTCCGGAGCCCGCTCCAGCTCTATCTTCAGCCGACGCCGGTCTCCCTCGGTCGCAGCGAGCGAACCGAACCCTGAAAGGATCGCGGTCAGCATGTGCGCCGTCGGCCGCTCTTCGAACTTCTCGATCGCGCGAGCGATGATGCGCGCCGACGTCCAGTCCGAGTCGGCGTAGTACACCGACTGACCCGACGTACGCAGCGACTCATACCAATCCCGCGCCAACCCTCCCACCGAATCAGGACACTCCGGGCCGCGAACAACGCCATCCGCCACAGCAAGCGGAGCCTTGTCGATCTCGACCTTGTTGCGGCGACGCCGCTGATCACTACGGTTGGGCACGGGCCCACCAGAACGAGCCATCTGCTCTCCCATGTCGGGATGGCAACACCCCATGTCGGGGTCGTTGCAACGACGAAGCGGCCATCCCTAGACCGGCCACCATGTCGGTGATCCAGAAGCGAGACAGCCGCCAATTACTTCAAAAAATGCTCTGACCTGCCGGAACACTGAAAGCGCTGCACAAACTAGCGCCACTCTCAGCCGTCATCACGAGCTCACAACTCGTCACGACCCGTACGGAATCCGAGGCGGAATCACCTACCGCGCTCGCTTTGGAAATGGTCCTCGGGAGCCCCCCCCACCCCCTATGTCAGAGGGGTGAGGGAAGGGCTGGTTTGCTCTCTTCTACGCGGTGAGGAGTCCCGTACTGGAGAGCGTGAGAAGGAATGCGCCGGCTGCAAGAAGAGCGAGTGGCCATGCTCTCTGTATTGCTGACCAGATGGTTGAGGCGAGGAACGCGATGAGTGCGAGCAGTATGAGGATGTCCATGAGGTCTCCGTTCCTGCGATGATTACACCTAGTAGTGCGTGACCTGCATCGGAACAGCCACTCATGTGACGTTCTGTTACTTTAGAAGGCCAGGATGACGCTCTGCTGGTCTCTTCCGGGGGATCCTCTTGGCTGCTGCTGCCTGCCCTGCCTGCTGCCCTGTGCGGGTCCTGTGGTGACTTCTGCACAGGGCTCTGAGGTTCTCCAGGCGGTGATCAGTAGGGTCGCCTATGTGGTCTACCTCGATGTTCTCCACAGAGCCGCATATGCGGCCATGCTGGACCCATCTGCAGGACTGGTCTCGGGCCTTCACCGCGGCGACTCTGGCCGGCCAATCCACAGGGCGGGGTGCTGAGCGCCACATGGTGGCTGTCTCGACCCGGTCTCTGGGGTTGGCCTGGATGCGGCGTGCCATGGAAGGTCACCCCCAGGAGGTCGTCAGAGATTCCGTCGATCACCTGTCGCGAAGCCGTTGACCTCTATATGCCAGCGAGCGCACATGCGGCGGGCCTTGGAGTCTCCGACGTGCTCAGAGAGAAGCTTCTGGCAGCGGGTCCAGTCTCCGTCGGTTCCCCATGCGATCTTGATGTAGCCGGGTTGGCCAGGCTGGGTCCAGTACTTTTTCAGCCGGAGATCGTCTGTGGGGTTGGTGTCCGCCATGGATGCCTCCGTCCTTAGCCTGTCAGCGATCGGCCGGCGGGTTAGGAGTGGCGTGAGTGCAGGTCGTCGAGGTGGCGTTTCGCGAGCCGTGACATGTTTTTCGCGTCTTGGGCGTTCTTGGCTTTGAGCCACTTGTTGCCCGCCCACACGGTTTGGCCGATCTTGATGTTGTCGGGGTCGCGGGCGATGGTGTGCTTGCCGAACGGGTTGTTGTTTTCCCGCTCCAGGGCTTCTTTGCGGAGGGGGGTGGCGTACCGGTTTTCGTTGGTTTCGTTTCGGCGGCGGGTGGCCTGCCGGGTGGATCCGTTGTTTCGGGTGGTGCTGGTAGCCAGGGACGCAGCGGAGGGGCCGCCGCTGTTTCGGGTGGAGCCGTTATTGCGTCCGGACCTGGCGCGGATGGCGTCGTCCATGCGCTGGCTGGTGGTTCTGGAATCGGTGGGCGAAGAGTCTCCGCTGGACCCCTTCGGATCTGAGGTCTTGGCGAGTTTGGTGCCGGGCTTGACTGGGCGGCCGTGGTTCTTTTCTTTCTTCGCGGCCGGGGTGAGGGGTTTCCAGCCGTGCTTCCACTGCTGGCCTGGGTAGGGGTGCGGCACGGGGTTAGCCCTCGCTTTCATGGTGGTGGTGGTGGGCGCCATGTGCGAGGCGTCCTGGGGTTACTCGGGGGCGGCGATGGCGATGGCGGAGACGCCGGACAGGAGGGTGAAGTTCACGCCGGGGAAGGCTTTGCGGAGGTTGGCCATCACGGTGTGGGCGTCCGCAGGGGTGGGGTCTTCGGAGAGAGTCACGAGGACCTTGTCGCCGGGGCGGAGAACGACCAGAGCGGGGGTCGTCATCCTGCGGCTCCCTTGATGCTGGCCTGAAGCATCTGACCGAGCAGGAACAGGGCTTGCCCCTCGGTGAAGCCCGCGTTCAGGTAGGCGAGGAACAGCTCGTGGAGTTGGGCGGCACCTTCAGCGAGAAGAGTGATCGGGTCCTCGGGATCAGGCATCGGTGGGCGCCTCGCTCACGCCGTTCATGAAGGAGAACGGGGCGTCGATGAATTCGACGCGTTCAGCCATGATCGTGACCTGCACCGTAGCCACACTGCCGCGCTCCATGCGCGTCACGAGCGGCTCGTCAGCGGGCAGCGCGTAAGGGAAGGGCTCGCCGTTGATCTCGAACCTGAAGGAAGAGCCCACCCGCTCAACACGGATCAGCTTCGCGATCTCAGACGTGTAGGGCTTGGACGCCGAACAGTCGTGTGGTGGGCCAATAAGGTTGGCGGCGAACGGAACGGAAGTGCCATCGTCGCGAGTGGTCGAGTAGCACCGCACCTTGACTGGTTCGCCGCATCGGGAGCAGGGCGGGGTTGCGATGGTGCCGCCTTCAGGAGCGGGGGTCTCAGACATGGGCGGTCCTTGAGAGGTGGCGGGTGTCGGTGACGCCGAGGACGTCGTACGCGCGGTGCATCGCATCCCACATGGCGCGATCTTCCGGCTTGGTCTCCGGTGGGCGCGGGTTGCCTGCGTAGCTGAACGCCAGAGCGCGAGCGCACTGGATCAGCGCGGCGCGTTCCCGCTCCCACTGAGCCAAAGCCGCAGCCGGGGGCGGAGCGGGAGCCAGATCAGGCATTGCCGCTCGCCAGAGACTTGAGGCGTGCCCAGATTGGGTTCTTTCGGCGTTCGTTCTTGAACGCCCACCCTGACCCGATATTCATCGCTCCGCACGGGCAACGGCGCGTCCCGCCTAGCGCGGACTGGGCGAAGCAGCGATGCCAGCGAGGCGGAACCGGCGCGTCGTACCAGGTCAACCCGTCTCGGTGCATGTCTGCGTAGAGGCGCGCGTTGAGTTCGCGACCTTTCTTCCACGCGTCCACGAAGCCCTGGGCGAGTGCCACTTGCGCGTCATCCAGCTCCACGACTCCAGACGGGATCCTTCTAGAGGCTGTCGGGTCGGTCATGTTCTCTCCTCATGGGTGGGCGAGAGCCCCGGCGCATGAGGACGCCAGGGCTCTCTACCTCCAGGAGCGACCTGGAGGGTTCTTTGGTGGTGGGCGCTTCAGATGGAAGCGAGAACGCCGGGGTTGTGTTCGGCGACGATGGGACGCACCTGCTCGGGGTTGCCCTCAGCGGCGACGTAGCGGGCAGCGAGAGCGGCGTTCGCCTGGTAGGCAGGTGAGGACATGTCGATGTCGCTTGGATGCCACAGGTGGGCGATCGTGCCCTCGTGCTTGACGCTGGGGCCGAGGATCGCGTCCGCTGCGATGCGGAGGCTGGAGTCCTCGAAGCCCCAAGATGAGAAGCGTTCGTCCATTCCACCGGCCCGCCACCACGCAGCAGGTTGGGCCACCAGCACTCCGCCGGTAGACCAGTCAGTTTCGAGTTCGGTCACGCACAGGTGGGCGGGAGTTCCAGCGAGGTAGGCGTCTGTGCCCTGCGGGGAGAGTCCACGGAAGTGTGTGTAGGGCAGGTGGAGCAGCCCGTCGTGGGCGCTCTCGATCGCCGCGTACAGCGGTTCGGCCTCCGGGAGGGTGTCGGCGTCGCACAAGACCACCACATCAGCGCCGACGTCCTGAGCCAGCCGTACGCCGTGATTACGTGACCCTGCCCGGGAGAACGGCGTGTGGCCTGAGTCGGCGTCGATGTGCCAAGCATCCGGCAGCAGCTCCCGTAGGTGGGCGCGCACCGTTTCGTGGTGGCGCTCCCGATCCGGCTGACCGCCACGCCAAGGGATCACGACAGCGACGCGCACATGACCTCCCTCAGGCCTTGCGGTGAACTGCGGCAAGTTCGTCATTGCGCAACTTGGCTACGGGATCCCGCAGATCACGAAGAAGTACGAGGATGTGATCCTCAGTCCTCTTCCAGTGCTTCCGGTAGGCATCGAGCAGGGCGATCAGCTCGGCCTCAGTCGCATTCTGATCTGCGCCCTCGTCTGGACGTGGGGTGGGCGTCGTTTCACTCATTGGGTTCCTCTCCCGGATTGTTGAACGCCCCGAGTCCGGGAGGATGCTCGGGGCGTTCGAACCCACGGTGATCAAGCCGTGGGCGGTTTGGGCTGGGGATCAGGTCTTGCGGAACACGGCCCATGGGCGCTCCGGTTCGATGCGCTTCAAGCCGCGCTTCTCCGCTTCGGCTCGCTGCACGTCGGGGTGCCAGGTGGTGACATCGATCCAGATCTGCGCTTCCTCAGGGTTGTCCGAGGTCGGCCAGTCCACAATGAGCAGCCCACCCTTGCGGACCGCTTTGACGAGGCCGTCCAGGATGGCCAGGACTGATGGGCGCGGGTGGTGGATCAGCACCGCCAAGCAGACCACAGCATCAACCTTGTGGCCGACCTTCTCGTACAGGTCCGACCCGTCCGAGTGGACCTGCGGCAGGTCCGGGTCGTTCTCCGCGAGGTGGGCGAGCATCTTCGGGGAGGCATCCGCGCCAGTCACGTCGTAGCCGAGGCGCTTCAACGGGATCGCCACCCGACCATCACCACAGCCGAAGTCAACGACGCGCGAGCCCGGTTTGAGGACCTCGGCGAGCTGCTGGGCGGCTTGCTCGCCAGATTCCCAGTACGCCTCCTCGGAGACGCCGCGCGACGGGTGGATGTGCTTCGGTCCTGCCTCATCCCAGGCGGCGATCACCTCGTGCATGTTCACCGCTTCCGCCCAACCCTGATCACGATCACGCCCTGCTGGTCCGGCATGTAGCCGTGCGGGTCCAGCACCACCGACCCGGGCGCGAACCTGCATGTGGCGTGGATCGAATGCTTCGTGCCGATCACGTACACGCGCGGCTCGTCGGGTCGGTCGAACTCGCCGTCCACGAAGATGTCCTTGTGGATCACTTTGTGGCCGCGCTCCCCGAGTTGGTGGGCGAGCAGCAGAGCGGGTGACCCGGCGGTGAGGGCGCTTTCCGGCTTGTA
>NZ_JBFAOJ010000195.1:0-4230 GCF_040675205.1 Streptosporangium sp. NPDC049644
ACCGGCAGCGCCTGCACCAGACGACCCGTCGTCGTACCCGCGTCGATGATGATCGCGCCGTCCTCGGGAAGCTCCGCCAGCGCCGCCTTGGCGATACGTTCCTTCTCCGCGATCATCACCTCGTCGCGCGTCGCGAGGGCGGGTTCGAAACCGAGGCGCTCGACCGGGATCGCCCCGCCGTGCACGCGCCGCAGCACCCCCGAGCGTTCCAGTGCGGTCAGGTCCCGGCGGATCGTCTCAGTCGTGACGCCGAACCGTTCCGCCAGGGTCACCACGTCGACCCGCCCGGCGGCCCGGGCCTCACACAGGATCTCCTGCTGCCGTTCCTCGGCGTACATCCTGTTGGTTCACCGCCGTTTCAATGTTGTTTTATATGTCTTTATACCCGAGTATGTTGCATGTCAAGGGTCGCTGAGAACGGCTCCGCCATGAGTTTCATGAACCTGTGACCTCCGCGTACCGGCTCTTGACCACGCCGGGCCTCCGGCGGTGATGTCAGTGCCGGCCGGAGCCACACCACGTCAACACGTCGTAAGTACTTCCGCGATCGCCGTCTTGATCCCGTAGTGATCGCGATCGGGTTCCCCGCGCGGTTCTAGCGTCGCTGGTGTACGAGTTCTCACCAGGAGGAAGCATGTTGTACGTCCCGGTCCGTCAAGGCGCGTTCAGCACGTCGCTGCGCCTGTTCAGGACCGCTTCGGGGAAGCGGACGGCGGTCGCCTTCACCTCACCGATGCGCCTGGCCAAGGTGCTCGGCTCCGACCAGCACTGGGTACGGCTCAGCGAGCCCGCACTCAGGAGCATGCTCAAGGAACTGGACACCGTCGGCATCGTGATCGACCCTGCGGGGACGATGGCCCGGCACTCCTCCAAGACCGCGTGAGGTGCGTCATCGAGGCGATCGCACGGGGAGCGAGGACCAGCGGTCCGGCCTGTCGGTCGCGACGGGCTCGCCGGAACTCGCCGGCCTGATGCGCGGGGAGGTCGGCCTCTGATCGAATGCGAGAGGCGCGGACAGTCACTCGACTGCCCGCGTTTCGTCGTTGCCGGTCATGGTGCCGCGCCGTGAGCGGTTCCAGGCCGGTGAGCGACCCGAAGGAGAACTCAGGACTCCGATCAGGCCTTGAAGCGGTACCCCATACCGGGCTCGGTGATCAGGTGGACCGGATGTCCTGCGTCGCGTTCGAGTTTGCGCCGCAGCTGGGCCATGTACTGCCGGAGATAGTGGGTCTCCTTGACGTACTTGACCCCCCACACCTCGGTCAGCAGCTGCCGCTGGCTGACGAGCTTGCCCGGGTTGTGCAGCAGGATCTCCAGGATGTGCCATTCGGTCGGCGTCAGCCGTGCCCCGCCGGAGACCGTCTTGCTGGTCAGGTCCACCACGTGGTCGCCGATCGTGATGCTGGCCAGTTCCGCCTCCTGCGCGGACGTGCGGCGCGACACCGCGCGGATCCTGGCCAGCAGTTCGTCGATGCCGAACGGCTTGGTGACGTAGTCGTCGGCACCGGCGTCGAGGGCGCCGACCTTGTCCTGGTTGCCCGCCCTGCCGGACAGCACGATGATCGGGATCGAAGTCCAGCCGCGCAGCCCGTGAATGACGTCGACACCGTCGAGGTCGGGCAGCCCGAGGTCGAGCACCACCAGGTCAGGGTGCCAGTCGGCCGCCTGGCGCAGGGCCGCGCCGCCGTCGGTGGCCACGGCCACCTCGTAGTTGCGGGCGATCAGGTTGATGCGAAGCGCCCGCAGGATCTGCGGTTCGTCGTCGACGACGAGAATGCGTGTCACGCGATCACCGCTCTGGATGAGATCGGCAGTGTCAAGATCATGGTGAGACCTCCCCCTGGTGTCTCCTCCGGCGTGAGAGAGCCGCCCATCGCCTCGGTGAGCCCCCTGGAGAGCGCGAGGCCAAGGCCGACCCCCGAATGGTTGTCACGATCGCCGAGCCGCTGGAACGGCCTGAAGACCTGGTCATGTGCTTCTGGCGGAATCCCCGGGCCGCGGTCGATCACCCGGATCTCCACGTGGTCGCCGTGCCAGCTGCCGGTGACCAGCACCTGCTCACCCGGTGGGCTGTAGCGGACGGCATTGGACATCAGGTTCACCAGCACCCGCTCCAGCAGGGCGGAGTCGGCGACCACCTCGGGCAGCTCGACGGAGATGTTCCCCTCGACGCGATCCCGGAGCGGCCCCAGGTCGTCCATCGCCCTGGGCACGACCTCCTCCAGGGCGACCGGCTGGAGGACGGGCCCGAGCACGCCCGCCTGCAACCTGCTCATGTCGAGCAGGTTGTCCACCAGGCGATTCAGCTTGACCAGCGACTCGTCCGCCGTGGCGAGCAGTTCCTTCCTGTCCTCCGCGGACCAGTCGATCTCCGTGCCGCGCAGACTCTCCACCGCGGCTCTGGCCGAAGCCAGCGGGGTGCGCAGGTCGTGGCTGACGGCGGCGAGCAGCGCGGTGCGCATCTTGTCCGCCTCGGCCAGCGGCCTGGCCCGCCCGGCTTCCTCCTCCAGCCGCTGCTGACGCAGCGCGACGGCGGTCTCCGCGGCGAACGCCTCAAGCACCCTGCGCTCGGAGGCGTCGAGCAGTCCCCCGCGCACCGCGAGCACCAGGCTCTCGTCGATCGCCACGTCGGTGTCGGCGATTCCGGGGCTGGTGCACGGCTCGCCCCCGGAGGTGGCCACGATCCGCCACGCCTCCGGCTCCGACTGATCGTCGGGGGTCGGCGGTCCCGTCCGCTCCAGAAGCGTGGCGGACACGAGCCCGAACGTCTCCTTGACCCGGGCGAGCAGCGACGGCAGAGCGGCCTCACCACGCAGGACGTGGCCGGCGAGCGTCGACAGGACCTCGGCGTCCGCGGTGGCCCTGGCCGCCTCTCTGGTACGGCGGGCCGCCACGTCGACCACCAGGCTCACCATGATCGCGACCAGCACATAGACGACGAGCGCGAGCAGGTTCTCCGGGTCGTAGACCGTGAACCGGTCGACCGGCGGTGTGAAGTAGTAGTTCAGCAGCAGGAATCCGCCGATGGCCGCCGTCACCGCCGGCCACATGCCGCCCACCAGGGAGACTCCGACGACCATCAGCAGGAAGAGCAGGATCTCGCTCGGCAGCGCCGAATCGTCCCTGAACGGGAGCAGAACCGCGGTCAGCGCGGGCATGCCGAGCACCGCCATCGCCCAGCCGATGACCCTGCGCTTGCGGGTCAGCGCGGCTCGCGAGCTCGCGTGGCGGCGGCCCTTCTTGACCTGCGCGTGGGTGATCATGTGGACGTCGATCGAACCCGACAACGCGGTCGTCTCCACCCCGACGCCACGGGACAGGATCTGGGCGAACCTGCCCCGCCTGGAGGCGCCGAGCACGAGCTGGGTGGCGTTCACCCCACCGGCGAAGTCGAGCAGTGCGCGCGGGATGTCGTCGCCGACCACCTGGTGGTAGGTGCCGCCCATGTCCTCCACTAGGGTGCGCTGACGGGCCAGGCCGGCCGGATCGCCGCCGGTCAGGCCGTCCGCCCTGGTGACGTGGACGGCCAGCAGGTCGGCGCCCATACTGCGCGCCGCGATGCGGGCCGCGCGCCGTACCAGGGTTTCGCCCTCCGGGCCGCCGGTGAGCGCGACCACCACCCGCTCGCGTGCCTCCCAGGTCTCGGCGATGCCGTGCTCGGCCCGGTAGCGGTCGAGCTGGTCGTCGACTTTTCCCGCGACCCAGAGCAGGGCGAGTTCGCGCAGCGCGGTCAGGTTGCCGATCCTGAAGTAGTTGGACAGCGCGGCGTCCACCTTCTCCGGTGCGTAGATGTTGCCGTGCGCCATCCGCCTGCGCAGCGCCTCGGGCGACATGTCGACCAGCTCGACCTGGTCGGCCCGCCGTACCACCTCGTCCGGTATGGTCTCCCGCTGCGGAATGCCGGTGATCTGCTGGACGACGTCGTTGACCGACTCCAGGTGCTGGATGTTGACGGTGGAGACGACGTCGATACCGGCGTCGAGGATCTCCTCGACCTCCTGCCAGCGCTTGGCGTTGCGCGAGCCTGGGACGTTGGTGTGCGCCAGCTCGTCGATCAGCACCATCTTCGGCGCCCGCTCGATGACCGCGTCGACGTCCAGCTCGGTGAAGTGGCTCCCCCGGTAGGCCGGCGTCCTGCGAGGGATGACCTCCAGACCGTCGAGCAGCTCGGCGGTGTGGAGGCGGCCGTGGGTCTCGACGAGACCCCCCACCACGTCCCAGCCACCCTCC
>NZ_JBFAOJ010000195.1:4240-5466 GCF_040675205.1 Streptosporangium sp. NPDC049644
GCGGCCCCCGGCCCCCCCGCGCGTCACAACCACACCACCCACGACCGCGGGGGGGGGGGGCGGCGGCCCGGGGGACACCACCACCCCCACGACCACGTCCCTGCCACGCTCCAGCGCCCTGCGTCCCTCGTTGAGCATCGCGAAGGTCTTACCGACTCCGGGAGCCGCCCCGAGGTAGACCCGTAGCCGCCCGCGTGGCACCGCGACCACTACTCCTTGTCGAGGGCCAGGTTGAGTTCGAGCACGTTGACCGCGGGCTCACCCATGAAACCGAGGGCGCGTCCCGTCGTGTGCTCCTGGATGAGCGCCTTGACCCTGGCGAGGTCCGTTCCGCGCTCCTTGGCCACTCGCGGGGCCTGCAGCTCGGCGTAGGCCACCGAGATGTGCGGGTCGAGGCCCGAGCCACTGGCCGTGACGGCATCGGCGGGCACCTCGGCCTTCGCCACGCCGCCACGGATCGGGACGGTCTTCCCGGCGGCGTAGTCCTCGCCCGGCTTGCCGCACTCCACCTTCAGCCCCCGGTACTCGGCGATGAAGGGGGTGGCGGGGCAGGCCTGGTTGACGCTGACCGCGCGGTCGGAGAAGACCTTCAGCACCGCGCCCACGCCGTCACCGGTGCAGTACGGCCTGGCGCCGCTGACGCCCTCCAGTTCGCCGATCGCCGTGGAACGGGCGCAGACCTGGGTGAGCAGGCTCTGCCTGCCCTCGTCCGGGTTGCCCTCGTCGTCCTTCACTCCGGGGACGGGAAGGACGTCCAGGACATCCTCGGGTCCCAGGTTGCTGGCGGCCGTCGACCGCATGTCGTATCCGTCACCCGCGACTGACGGGCGGCTCTGGAAGTAGGTCCTGACGGGGTTGCCGTCAGCGTCGGTGAAGTTCTGTCCGACGATGGCGCTGCCCACGTCCTTGCCGTCCTTCTGCACGATCGAACCGTTGGCCCTGCCGTTGAACAGTGCCTGGGCCACGCCGGTGGTGACCAGCGGGTAGATCACGCCGAGGAGCACGGTGAGGACGGCGACCGCCCTGATGGCTGCGAGGTGCTGGCGAATCCAGCTCGGTAGGCGTTCCATTTACGACATCCCCGGAAGGAATTGGACAAACAGGTCGATAATCTTGATGCCGATGAACGGGGCGACGATGCCGCCCAGTCCGTAGACGTAGAGGTTGCGGCTGAGCAGCTTCGACGCGCTGGAGGGGCGGTAGCGCACCCCCCGCAGGGCGAGCGG
>NZ_JBFAOJ010000196.1:0-5425 GCF_040675205.1 Streptosporangium sp. NPDC049644
GCGGGCCGCGGGCCCGCCGCCCCCCCCGGGCCCCCGCCGCGCGCCCCGGGCCGGCCCCCCCCCGCGCGGCCCCCCGGGCGGGGCTCACGGGCCGACGCGGTGCGCCCCCGCGTAGAGGTTGAAGCGCTCCTCGCGCAGGAAGCCGACCAGCGTCATCCCGAACTCCCTGGCCAGGTCGACGGCCAGGGAGGAGGGCGCGGAGACCGCGCAGACGACGGGCAGGCCCGCGGTGAGGGCCTTCTGCATGATCTCGTAGCTGGTCCGCCCGCTGACCATGAGCACGTGCCCGCCCAGCGGCAGCCTCCCGGCCATCATGGCCCAGCCGACCAGCTTGTCCACCGCGTTGTGCCGTCCCACGTCCTCGCGGACCGCGAGCGGCTCGCCTTCCGCGGTGAACAGCCCGGCCGCGTGCAGCCCCCCGGTCTTGCCGAAGACCCCCTGGGCCCGCCTCAGCAGGCCGGGAAGGCCGTACAGGACCTCGGGGGAGACGCGCACCGGGTCATCGGCGGCGGGCAGCGGTGAGCAGCGGCCCCGCAGCGCGTCGAGGCTGGCGGTGCCGCAGACGCCGCACGCGCTCGACGTCATGAAATGCCGGTCGAGCGAGGGCAGATCAGGCAGGGCGTCGCCGTGCAGCCGCACGGTCACCGTGTTGTAGCGGGCCTCGGGCGGCACGTCGTCATCCGTGCAGTAGGCGATGGACGCCACGTCGGCGGGTGCCGCGACGCCCTCGCCGTACAGGAACCCGGCGGCCAGTTCGAAGTCGTGCCCCGGGGTGCGCATGGTGATCGCGACAGTGCGGCGCCGCTCGCCCGCCTGGATCCGGATCTCCAGCGGTTCCTCGGTGGCCAGGTCGTCCCGGCGCTCGTGGAGCGTCCCCGAGCGCATCTGCCCGACCCGTGCCCGCGTGGTGGGTCCCGGCCTCCGCACGGCCTCCACCTCGATACCGTCCCGCGGGTCAAGGTCTCTGCTCATGCGGTCTTTTTCTCTTTCGCTGCCGTCCGAATGCTTTCATCCCCGTTCGGAAAGCCGGGCTTCGCCTGCGCGCCCAGACTTCGTTAATAGTATTCCCTGGTCATTGCCCTAATTCGGTAACAGGGGGTCGTTAGGGGAGGCAAGATGGCTAAGTGCTCGACTCGCCCTTCACTGATCTCGACCGTCCGCCGCTCTCCCAGGCGGCGCTCACCCGCGCGCTGGTCCGTCCCGGCGGCCTCTGGTCCGACATCGCCGTCGTCGCCAGGACCGGATCGACCAACGCCGACCTCGCGCAGGCCGTCCGCGACGGCGCGCGGCAGGGAGCCGTCGTCGTCGCGGAGGCTCAGTTCGCCGGGCGCGGCAGGCTCGGCAGGGCCTGGAGCGTCCCGCCGCGCTCCGGCCTGACCTTCTCGGTGCTCCTGCGCCCGGACCCGCCCCCGACCAGGCAGAGCTGGCTGTCCCTGCTCGTCGCCCTCGCGGTCGCGTCGGCCGTGCGGAAGGTCGCCGAGGTCGACGTCCGGCTCAAGTGGCCCAACGACCTGCTGATCGGCGGGCGCAAGGTCGCCGGGGTGCTCGCCGAGCGGATCGACAACGCGGTGATCGTGGGCGTCGGGCTCAACGTGAGCGTGCGCGCCGAGGAACTGCCGGTGGAGACCGCCACCTCCCTGGCCATCGAGAAGGCCGCCTGCGTCGACCGCGACCCGATCCTGCGGGCGGCGCTGCGGGAGATCGAACTCCACTACCGGGAGTGGTCGGAGGCGGACGGCGACGCCGAGGCGTGCGGCCTGCGGGCCGCCTATCTCGCGATCAGCGCCACGGTCGGCCAGGAGGTCCGGGTGGAGCTGCCGGGCGAGCGGGTGCTCACCGGCACGGCCACCGGCGTCGACGGCGCCGGCCACCTGCTTGTCAGCTCCAAGGGGCAGGAGCACGCGCTCAGCGTGGGAGACGTCGTGCATGTTCGTCCGCACAGCTCATGACGTGGAGCACGAAGGCGTGTCACGATTTGCCGCATGGGTCTACCCGATCACCACATGACGGAGGGGGAGCGGCGCATCCGGTCGTTCCACCCGCACTGGAAGCGCCTCATCGGTCCGTTCCTCGCGTTGATTCTGATCATCGCGGGGTCCGGTGCCGCCATTTTCTTCATGCCCGCCTTCGAATACGACTCCTACGCGCGCATCGCGGTGGCCGTGGCCGCCGTCGGCCTGCTGACCGTGTGGTCGTTCGTGCCGTACCTGAGGTGGAAGAACACCTCGTACGTGCTCACCTCGCACCGGTTCACCATCAGTACGGGGGTGCTGAACAAATCCATAGACGACATCCCGATGGCCAAGGTCAACACGGTCAGCGCCGACCAGACCCTGATGGAGAGGGTCCTCGGCTGCGGCACGCTCGTCGTCGAGTCGGCGGGCGACCACGGCCGGATCACGCTGCGGGACATCCCGCGGATCCAGGACGTGCGGGCCGAGGTGTTCCGCGCGCTCGACGACGCGATCGACGGGGAGCCATCGGAACACGGCGGGCGGTGACCGGCGGTGGGGCGTAACCTTCTGGGCCGGGGGGAAGGCGCGGGTGAAGAGGAGGAGGTCTTCACCGGACGTCCCACGGCCGAGCAGATCGAGAACCTGTTCGTCGGCACCTCTCCCCGCTACACCCGGATCCAGGTGGCCAGCCTCGCCGAACTCCCACAGGAGCTCACCGAGCGGATCTGGCGCGCGCTGGGGTTCGCCACGCTCCCCGACGACGAGGTAGCCTTCACCGACGCGGACGTGACGGTGCTCAAGCGGGTCCGGATGATGATGGAGAGCGGCCTGCTGGACGACCGGGCCGTCATCCGGATGGCCAGGGCACTCGGTCAGACCACGGCCAGGCTCGCGCAGTGGCAGGCCGAGATCATGATCGGCGCCATGCTCGACCCCGGCCGACGTCCCACCGACGAGGACCTGGCGGGGATCATGGAGACCTCGCGCCGGCTGCTCCCCGACTTCGAGCAGGTCCTGATCCACGTCTGGCGGGCCCAGCTCGCCGCCGCGGGGACCCGCCTGCTGACGATCACCGACATCACCGACGAGATCGTGCCGACCCGGCTGACCCTCGCGGTGGGCTTCGCCGACCTGGTGGCCTTCACCCGGGTCGCCCGCGAGCTGGACGAGCGGGGCCTGGCCGAGCTGGTCGAGGGCTTCGAGGCACGGGCCTCCGACGTGGTCGCCGAGCGAGGGGGGCGGCTGGTCAAGACACTCGGCGACGAGGTGCTCTTCACGGCGGCCGACCCGCGGACTGCGGCCATGATCGCCTTGGACCTGGTCGGCGTCATCCAGCGGTACGGGCTCGACGTGCGGATCGGGCTGGCGTACGGCCCGGTGCTGCCGATCATGGGCGATGTCTTCGGGACCACGGTCAACCTGGCCGCCAGGCTCACGGCCATCGCCCGCCCCGGCACCGTCGTCGTCGACAGCGAGCTGGCCGAGGCGCTGGAGGGCGCGCCGGGCGTCGAGGTCGGCCGTATCCGGCGGCGGCCCGCCCGAGGCCTGGGGGTGGTGCAGCCGTACGTGTTGCGCCGGGCTGGTAATGATTGAGGCGGGCCTTTCCAAGGCCGTTCGACCAGTAAGCGAGCCCGTACGGCTCGATGAGTTTCACGACAGATGAGGTGCAGGACATGCCGTACACCGTCCAAGGCGTGGTCGCGCGTGGCAAGGGCGAGCCCGTCTCGCTGGAGACCGTTATCGTGCCCGATCCGGGGCCGGGCGAGGCCGTGGTGACGGTACAGGCCTGCGGTGTCTGTCACACGGACCTGCACTACCGCGAGGGCGGCATCAACGACGAATTCCCGTTCCTGCTCGGCCACGAGGCCGCCGGGGTGGTCGAGGCCGTCGGCGAGGGGGTCACGGAGGTGGCACCCGGTGACTTCGTGATCCTGAACTGGCGGGCCGTCTGCGGCAACTGCCGGGCGTGCCTGCGCGGCCGTCCCTGGTACTGCTTCAACACGCACAACGCCACCCAGAAGATGACCCTGGAGGACGGCACGCCGCTCAGCCCCGCCCTGGGCATCGGCGCCTTCATCGAGAAGACCCTGGTCGCGGCCGGGCAGTGCACCAAGGTCGACGCGTCCGCGCCGGCGCAGGTGGCCGGGCTGCTCGGCTGCGGCGTGATGGCGGGCCTGGGCGCGGCCATCAACACCGGCGGGGTGACCCGCGGCGACAGCGTGGCGGTCATCGGGTGCGGCGGCGTCGGCGACGCGGCCATCCTGGGAGCCAGGCTGGCGGGCGCCTCGAAGATCATCGCGGTGGACGTGGACGACCGCAAGCTGGAGTGGGCCAAGGAGTTCGGCGCCACCCACACGGTCAACTCCGGCGCCTCGGACATGGTCGAGGCGGTCAGGGAGCTCACCGGCGGCAACGGTGCCGACGTGGTCATCGAGGCGGTCGGCCGCCCGGAGACCTACAAGCAGGCGTTCTACGCCCGTGACCTGGCAGGGACCGTGGTCCTGGTCGGGGTGCCGACCCCGGAGATGAAGCTGGAGCTGCCGCTGCTCGACGTCTTCGGTCGCGGCGGCGCGCTGAAGTCCTCCTGGTACGGCGACTGCCTGCCCAGCCGTGACTTCCCCATGCTCATCGACCTCTACCTGCAGGGGCGGCTCGACCTCGACCGCTTCGTCTCCGAGACGATCGGCCTCGGCGACGTCGAGGACGCCTTCGCGAAGATGCACCGCGGCGAGGTCCTGCGCTCGGTGGTGGTCCTGTGATCGACAAGGTGGTCACCTCCGGCACCTTCTCGCTGGACGGCGGGACGTGGGAGGTCGACAACAACGTCTGGATCGTCGGTTCGGCCGATGAGGTGGTCGTCATCGACGCCGCGCACGACGCCGCCGCGATCGCCGAGCGGGTCGGTGACCGCGAGGTGAGGGCCATCGTCTGCACCCACGCGCACAACGACCACATCGACGCGGCGGCCGACCTCGCCACGCGGGTGGGCGCGCCGATCCTGCTCCACCCGGCCGACCAGGTGCTGTGGGAGATGGTCTACGCCGACCTGCCGTACACCCCGCTGAAGGACGGTCAGGTGATCTCGGCCGGAGGCGTGGACCTGACCGTGCTGCACACGCCGGGTCACGCTCCGGGCGCGGTCTGCCTGTACGGGGCGGAGATCGGCGCGCTCTTCAGCGGCGACACCCTGTTCCGCGGCGGTCCCGGCGCGACCGGGAGGTCCTTCTCCTCCTTCGACACGATCATCGAGTCGATCAAGGGGAGGCTGCTGACCCTGCCGCCGGAGACGGCCGTGCACACCGGCCATGGCGACTCCACCTCGATCGGCGAGGAGGCCGGGCACCTGGAGGAGTGGCTGGCCAGGGGACACTGACCGGCGAGTCCGCCGCGAACGCGCCCCGGCCCGCGCCGGGGCGCGGTCGCGGGTCCGGGGTGGGGCGGGGGGGGGGGGTAAAAGGCGGTGTGTGGGA
>NZ_JBFAOJ010000197.1:0-5115 GCF_040675205.1 Streptosporangium sp. NPDC049644
CGCATCACCACCATCGACGCCGACACCGTCAGCGTCACCGCCACAGATCCCGCGGACGCGCCCGTCATCACCATCGACGCCCTCACCCTCCGCTCCAGCGACGCCGACACGCTGAACAGTGCTCCTGCCGTGGCCTCCGACGTCAGCTCGAATCTGTTCCACCTCTCCTGGACAGCGGACATCAGGCCCATGCCGGCGAATGCCACGGCACGACGGTGGCCCCGCTGCGCTGTGCTGGCAGAGCAGAACCCGGAGCGAGCGATCGAAGTGGCCACGGCGATCGGCGCCGCTCCCGTCCACCGGGATCTGACCGCGCTGATCGACGGACCGAGCTCGGTCGGCACAGAGGATCCAGAACTGGTCGTCTGGCTTCCCCCGCTCGTCGACGCAGGAAGTGTCGACGTTCCGGCGGCTGTTCACGCCGTCACCGAGCAGGCTCTGAGGCTGCTGCAGGCGTGGATGGACAACCCTCGGCTGACCGACACCCGCCTGATCATCCTCACTCACCACGCCATCGCGACCAGCCCTCTGGACGGAGCGCCCGACCTTGCTCAGGCCGCTGTATGGGGACTGGTCCGCACTGCTCAGAACGAATACCCCAATCGTTTCGCGCTACTGGACACGGATCACCACGAAGCCTCCTACCGGCAGATTCGGCACCTGCTCACCCGTCACATCCTGGAGGAAGAGGAAGGCCAACTGGCCCTTCGCCAGGGTGTCGTCCACACGTCCCGCCTCACCCGTGTCCGATCGGACGACATTCTTTCTCTGCCGGCTGCCGCCTCCTGGCGGCTGGACACCGTGGGTAAGGGCACCCTCGCCAATCTCGTGCTCAGCGCCGGCCCGGATCCGGTCGCTCCCGGAGCCCTGCTCCATCGAGAGTCGACCGGCACTCCGACGGAGAGCGCCGAGTGCGGTTCGGCGGAAGCGGCGCGCCTCGCCACCACGGTGGACATCGCGGGCCCGGGGCCTGAGCAGGCTCTGGCCGACGGTCACATTCGTATGCGTATCCGCGCCAGCGGACTGAACTTCCGCGACGTGATGGTCGCTCTCGGCCTCGTCGGAGACGACGGTCTCGGCCTGGAGGGGGCGGGAGTCGTCACCGAGGTCAGCCCCAACGTGGACGGGCCGGCCGTCGGCGACCGGGTCATGGGGTTCGTACCCGATTCGTTCGCCCCCGCTGGAGTCACGGACCAGCGCATGGTGATCCCTGTGCCTCGTCACTGGTCCTTTACCGACGCGGCTTCGGCCCCGGTGGCTTATCTGACGGCCTATCACGCCCTGTCGGAACTGGCCGAAGTCCAGGCCGGGCAGCGGGTGCTGATTCACGCGGGCGCCGGCGGAGTCGGTATGGCGGCCATCCGGCTTGCCCGGCACGCGGGGGCGGAGGTGTTCGCAACCGCAAGCCCGGCCAAGTGGCCGATCCTGCGGGAGATGGGCCTCGACGACGACCACATCGCCTCGTCCCGCAGCCTGGAGTTCAAGGCCAAGTTCCTGCAGGTGACCGGCGGCCAGGGAATGCACGTCGTACTGGACTGTCTGAAGGGCGAATTCGTCGACGCCTCGTTGGAACTGCTTCCCAACGGGGGGAGTTTCATCGAGATCGGCAAGACCGATGTACGAGACGCGGGTCAGGTCGCCGCCATGTACCCCGGCGTCGTCTACCAGGCCGTCGACCGCGCCCTCGGCGACCCTGGAGTCATTCACCGGCTGTTCACCCGCCTGGCTCCGTTGTTCGAAGACGGCACCTTGCCTGCTCTTCCCATCAGTACGTACGACATCCGGCAGGCACGCCAGGCGTTCCGGGACATGAGTCAGGCCCGCCACGTGGGCAAGATAGTTTTCACTCTCCCGAACGCGCCTGACGGCAGCGGAACCGTGCTGATCACAGGGGGAACAGGGACCCTTGGTGGCCTGCTCGCCCGTCACCTGGTGACCGAGCACGGGATGAGAAATCTTCTCCTGGTCTCTCGCCGGGGTCCGGACAGCGACGGCGCCGTCGGGCTGGTCGAAGAACTGACCGAACTCGGTGCGAGGGTCACGGTCGCAGCCTGTGACATCGCGGACCCGGCCGCACTCGCCGCTCTGCTCGACTCCATTCCTCAGCAGCACCCGTTGACCGCTGTCGTGCATGCCGCCGGAGTGCTGGCCGACGCGACGGTTCCAGCGCTCACTCCTCATCATCTGCACCGGGTACTGCGCCCCAAGGTCGACGCCGCCTGGAACCTGCACCAGCAGACCCGCCATCTCGACCTGGCCGGATTCGTGCTGTTCTCGTCTCTGAGCGGTACCGTCGGCTCCCCAGGACAGGGCAACTACGCGGCCGCCAACGCCTACCTCGACGCCCTGGCCCATCACCGACGTCACCTTGGTCTTCCGGTCACGAGCCTGGCATGGGGCTATTGGCAGCCGGCCACCGGGATGACCTCCCATCTCAGCGGTAGTGACAAGTCACGTCTCGCTCGTTTCGGCTTCACCCCCATCACCACCGAGCACGGAATGAAGCTTTACGACGCGGCGCTGACCACGGGACTGCCCGCACTGGCGCCGGCTCCGCTCGACCTTCGTGTCCTCACCGCGCAGTCCCGGACCGGAACACTCCCCAAGATTCTCACCGGCCTGTCGGCGACCTTCGTTCGTCGCCGTGCCGGCGACGCCGGAACCGCACCTTCTTTCGCGGCCGAAATGGCCGGCCTCGGTTCCGCTGATCGGCGCGAGCGCCTGCTGCGACTCGTCCAGGCCCAAGCCGTCATGGTTCTCGGACATGGCACCTCCACCTCGCTCGATCCGGAGCAACCCTTCAAGGCCCTGGGCTTCGACTCCCTCACAGCCCTCGAACTCCGAAACCACCTGGGCCACCACACCGGCCTCAAACTTCCGCCGACCCTCATCTTCGACCATCCCAACCCGCGCGCGCTCTGTGCGTACCTCGACAGCAGGTTTTCCTCTGTCATACCGAAGGAGTCCTCCGACCTTCTTTCCGAGCTCAATAGATTCGAAGCCGCCCTCGCCTCGGCAGCCCTCGACGAGGACGAAAAATTTGCGATCGAAGCCAAACTGAACGGCTTGCTCGAAGGTCTGGGCAGATCTCGGCGGCAGTCGGATGCCGTGGTCGAACACATAATGTCGGCTTCGACCGACGAGATATTCGACCTCATCGACAAGACGATTTCCTGATGTCAAGCGAGACCATTATGCGGAGGTTGGCCCGGTGAGCGACCAAGAAAAGCTCGTACAGTATCTGAAAAAGGCGACGGTCGAGCTTTACGAGACCAAGCAGCGGCTTCGTGAACTGGAAACTCAGGCACACGAGCCGATCGCGGTGGTGGGGATCGGTTGCCGTTTCCCCGGCGGGGTGACGTCCGCGGCGGAGCTGTGGGACGTGGTCGAGGCGGGGAAGGAAGTGATCGGCGAGTTCCCGGTGGATCGTGGCTGGGATCTGGACCGGTTGTTCAGCTCCGATCCGGATGAGTCGGGTACGACGTATGTTCGGCGCGGTGGGTTCCTGGATGACGCGGCCGGGTTCGACGCGGAGTTCTTCGGTATCTCGCCTCGTGAGGCGTTGGGGATGGATCCGCAGCAGCGGTTGCTGTTGGAGGTCGCCTGGGAGGCGGTGGAGAGGGCGGGCATCGATCCGCGCAGCCTGGCCGGGACTCCCACCGGGGTCTTCGCGGGCATTTGGTCTCATGAGTACGGTGCCGGGAGCTCCGAAGCCGTTGAGGGTTACCGGCTGACCGGAGTGGCGGCCAGTGTGGCTTCGGGGCGCATCTCCTACTTGCTGGGTTTGGAGGGGCCGGCGATCACGGTGGACACCGCGTGCTCCTCCTCGCTGGTGGCCGTGCATCAGGCCTGCCAGTCACTGCGATCAGGCGAGTGCGACCTCGCTCTGGCCGGTGGTGTCACGGTCATGGCCTCCACCGACCTTCTGGTGGACTTCGCCCGGCAACGTGCGCTGGCGGCGGATGGCAGGACGAAGGCGTTCGGTGCCGGTGCCGACGGCATGGTGACGAGTGAGGGCGCCGGGATCGTACTGCTCGAAAGGCTGTCGGACGCGCTGGCCAACAAGCATCCGATTCTGGCGGTGGTTCGTGGGTCGGCCATCAACCAGGACGGGGCCTCCAATGGTCTGACGGCTCCCCATGGTCCTTCGCAGCAGCGTGTCATTCGTGCCGCGCTGGCCAGTGCCGGTCTCAGCGCGGCTGATGTCGATGTCGTCGAGGCTCATGGCACCGGGACCACGTTGGGTGATCCGATCGAGGCCGGTGCGCTGCTTGCCACCTATGGGCAGGATCGGCCGGCTGATCGGCCGTTGTGGCTGGGGTCGGTGAAGTCCAACATCGGTCACACGCAGGCGGCGGCCGGTATCGCCGGTGTGATCAAGATGGTGATGGCGATGGAGCGGGGGGTGTTGCCGAGGACGTTGCATGTGGATGAGCCGAGTCCGCATGTGGACTGGTCCGAGGGGGCGGTGTCGCTGCTGACCGAGGCGCGGGTGTGGCCGGGGGGTGGGCGGCCCAGGCGTGCGGGGGTGTCGTCGTTCGGTATCAGCGGGACGAACGCTCATCTCATCTTGGAGGAGCCGCCGGTCGTCGAGAACGAGGGCGGTGGTGATGGGTCGTCGTTGGTGGTGTGGCCGCTTTCGGCGCGGAGTGAGGAGGTGTTGCGGGAGCAGGCGCGGCGGTTGGGCGGGTATCTGGCCGATCGTCAGGATGCGGGTGTGGATGCGGTGGCCGTGGCGCATGGGCTGGCGGTCGGGCGGACGCATTTCGCGCATCGGGCGGTGATCGTGGACCCGGCGGGTTCGGTGGCCGGTGGTGTCGAGCGAACCGGTGAGGCCGGTGGTGGGGTGTTGGGCGGGGCGCTGGAGGCTGTTGCCGAGGGGCGTGTTCATCCGGGTGTGGTGTATGGGCGGGTGAGTGCGCAGGGGCCGGGCAGGACGGTGTTCGTCTTTCCGGGTCAGGGGTCGCAGCAGGCCGGTATGGGTTTGCAGTTGTATGACGCCTTCGAGGTGTTCCGCGACGCTTTGGATGAGTGTGATCGGGTGTTGGGTGCGCATACCGGTTGGTCGGTGGTGCAGGTGTTGCGGGGGGGTGCGGGGGCGCCGGCGTTGGTGGG
>NZ_JBFAOJ010000198.1:0-5059 GCF_040675205.1 Streptosporangium sp. NPDC049644
CGCCTGGCCGCCCTTCGGTGAGGAGTGGAGCTATGGGGATTCGAACCCCAGACCTCCTCCATGCCATGGAGGCGCGCTACCAGCTGCGCCATAGCCCCTCGGTGTAACCGTTTGTCGCCGGACCCGGCCCGGCGACCACGCCAGCATATAGGAAATCAGCCCCTACCCTGTAACCACCGGTGCGGGCCGGGGGTGCCGACCCGCGCGCGGGCGTCTACCGGAACGATCCGGCCTTCCCGATCAACGTCGCGAGCTCGGTCACCGCGGGATCCTCGGTGGCCGCCGCCAGGCGGGTGGCGTGGGCGGCGAGGTCCTCAGGGGCAGCCCCGGCGATCCCCTCCCCAGTACGCAGATACTCGGCGAAGCCCGCGGCCACCACGTCGACCTGGAACCTCGGCGTGGAATCCCGCCACAGCGAGGACGCCAGGTCGCCGGCCGCGAGGGAGCGAGTGGCCTCGGCGGGGTCGCGGGTGTCGGGGTCCTGCCAGCGTACGGTGGCGGTGGCCAGCTGACCCGACGCCCCGCCGCGCAGCCGCACCTCGTACAGAGCGGTCACCGAGTGACCGGGGCCGATCTCGCCGCCGTCCTTGGCGTCGTCGCGGAAGTCCTCGGTCGCGAGCTGCCGGTTCTCGTAGCCGATCAGCCGGTACGACTCCACGACCGAGGGGTTGAACACGACCTGTGCCTTGGCGTCGCGGGCGCGCAGGTCGAGGTTGGTGGCGAGTTGCTCGACGAAGACCTTGCGCGCGTCGTCGACGGAGCTGACGTAGACCGCGGCGCCGTCCCCGTTGTCGGCGAGCTGCTCCATCAGCTGATCGCCGTAGTCGCGGCCGACACCGACGCACAGCAGGGTTATCTTCTTGCCCGCGGCCTCCTCGACCCGGGCCAGGATGCCCTGCCAGGTGGTGTCACCGACGTTGGCCAGTCCGTCGGAGAGCAGGATGACGCGGTTGACCGCCACCGCCCTGAAGCTCGTCGCGGCCTCCGCGTAGCCACTGGTCAGCCCCTCCTCCAGGTTGGTCGACCGTCCTACGGCGAGGCGCTCGACGGCGGCATGGAGCCGGTCCCTGTCGGTTGCCGGGGTCATGGACAGAAGGACGTCCGCCCGGTCGCTGAAGGCCACGACGGAGACCTGGTCCCCGGGCCCGAGCTGGTCGACGAGCTTGTGCAGGGCCTCCCTGACCAGGTCGATCCTGCCGGACTCGCTCATGGAGCCGGACACGTCCACCACGAAGGTGAGGTTCGCCGGGCGCCGTTCCTCCGCCGCCGCCCTGCGGGTCTGCAGGCCGACGCGGAGCAGCGCGGTGCCGTTGCCCGGTGCGCGAGCGCCGTCCATGTGCACGGTGAAGCCGTCGTCGTCCGGCTCCCGGTAGTCCTGCGCGAAGGAGTTGACGAACTCCTCGGGCCGGACCTGACCCGGCTCCGGCAACCTGCCCTCCTGGATGATCCGCCTGCTGTAGCCGTACGAGGCGGTGTCCACGTCGAGGGCGAAGGTGGAGATCTGCTCGGCGGCGGTGTCACGTCGCCTGGCGGCCTCGGAGCCCTCGTTCCCGGAGGTGGCCGGACCACCGGTTTCCGCGAGGGAGGGCCGCGGGACCTGCTTGCCGGATTCGGGCATCGGCTGGCCGGCGGCTCCCTTCTCGGCCGACGACCCTCCACAGGCGGCGGCGGACAGCAGGGCGATGACGGCGAGGGCAGTGGCGAGCGGGCGTGACTTCATGTCGCCTCCTAGGGATGCGTGTCATCCCCTACGACGGCTCCTTCCACCTTTCCGCCGGGGGCTTGACCCAAGCGAGCACAAACCGTGTTCGGCACGTGATCAGGGCTTTCAGGCCGGATCACCACAGGGAGCGGGCAGACCTGGCCGGTCGTCACGGACGTCAGGCCACGGCCACCGTACGGGTGACGGCGTGTGACAGCATCTCGTTCATCTCGGCCATGCTGTCCGGCCGGACTCCCAGTCGTCTTGAAAAAATGCGACATAGGATCCTTCGTCATGCGGGTGTACCTCGGCCTCGCGGCCAAAGATCCGGAAGCCGGAATACCGGAGGCGATGCTGCGCCGTGTCAGGAGCGCGATCGACAGCGCGTTCCCCGTACCACCGGAGGTCATCAGGTCGCGCGAGTGGCACCGCCCCGGCATCACCATGTTCGCCTGGACCAACGAGCCCGACGACTCACGGCAGCCGCCGCCGCTGATGACCGAGCACGACCGGGTGACCGGGGTGAACGGTTACCTGGCCGCACCGGACGACGTGAACCGGCTGGCGGGTATGACCGCGCTGGACAGCGCGGCGGTCGGCGGGTGCTTCTCGGTGTTCCGGGCCACCGGGGGCGAGTTGTCGGCCGCCACCGCGATCCACCGGGTCTGCCCGGTCTACTACGCCGAGACGCCCGACGTACACGTGATCGGCAGCCGGGCCCTCCTGGTCCATCTCGCCTGCGGCGAGCGTATCGACTGGGACGTGCTCGCGCTGCAGTCGATGGTCCGGCAGGGATACTTCCTGTCCGACGAGACGCCCTACCTCGGGGTGAGCGCGCTGCCGCCGTCCTCGTCGGTGACCGTCAGGGGCGGCACCCGTACGATCACCACGACCCCGCTCCCGACCGCCGTGCCGGCGCCGGAGTCGCGCAGGCGGAAGAAGGAGCTCGTCGGGGAGCTGGCCGAGGCGCTGCTGGCCACCGTGGAGCCGCTGCGCGCGGCGGGAGAACCGGTGAACCTCGCGCTCACCGGTGGCAGGGACAGCCGTCTGATCGCCGCGGTGCTGCACGCGGCCGGCATCCCGCTGCGCGCGACCACCAACGGCCTGGACACCCACCCCGATGTGATCCTCGCCGGGCGCGTCGCCCAGGCGCTCCGCGTCGAGCACACCGTCATCCCCCCGGCCCGCGCCGAGAAGAAGGACGCGATCGTCGTCGAACACCCGCTCGCGCGGGCCTACGAGACACTGCGCGCCTGTGAGGGCATGACATCGGCGTACGAGTCGGTCGTCGGCTACCTCCCCTACAGCGCCAAGCCGACCATGTCCGGGCAGAGCGGCGAGATCCTGCGAGCCGGCGGCCTGCTGCTGCTCCAGACCGACCTGGGGGAGAAAGCCCTGCGCCGCCGGGTGGACGTGACCTTCCTGCGAGATCCGGCGCTGTTCAGCGAGGCGGCCAACGAGCACGCCCGCGAGCTGGCCGGGCCGTGGCGAGAGCGGGCTCCGCTGGAGGCGCTCGACCACATGTACATCTCCTACAAGGTCGGCCGCTGGCACGCGGGGGCGCGGGCGGGCTCGCTGCGCCGGGGCGACCAGATCTGGCCCTTCCTCGACAATCGGGTGGTCCGCGCCGCGCTGGGTCTCGACCAGACCTGGCGGCTGTCGGAAGAGGTCATCTACGAACTCCTCGGCATCCTGGCCCCGTCGCTCAGGGACATCCCGATCGAGGGCAAACCATGGCGATTCACCGCCGGGAGGCGGTACTACCCCTGGCAGCGCAGGCCGCAGGTGCTGACCGCGCCGAAGACCGGCGGCGGTGGCTGGAACTGGCGGACCAGCCCCGGTACGGAGCTGACCGGCCTGATACGCGACCACGTCCTGGGGCGCCTCGACCTGCTGACGCCCATCGTCAACCCCGACGAGGTTCGTGCGCTGTTCGCCGAACCCGTCCTCAAAAAGCCCAACCAGGCCTGGCACCTCTACACGGTGGCCACCATGCTGGGCGGAGACTATCCCGGCAAGGAACCCGAGGGCCTGCCCAGGATCCACATCCCCATCCCGTCCTGACCTACCTCCAGGGCCGAAGCCGGGGAGGTCCGCCCCTTGCCGGCTCCGTGGCGAGGCCCGACCCCCCGCCTGCCGTCGGACGTTCCGCGCCCCGGTGTCGCCCACCCGCCTCTACCGGGTAGTCGCGAAAACTTCGCCCCGTTCGGACCGGGAACCTCCCGGCCTGCACATCACACAACGTTACGCGTACGACGTACGAAGATCGTGCCCGACGAGTACTTCCCGACAGTGGAACGTGTTCCGCGAGCAGGCGTTCTCAATGGTGACGACGACGGCTCCGACCTCGGCCCACAGCCGGTACCGGATGGCGTCGAGACCTACCTTCAATCACCGCACAGCCACCCCTTATCCGACTTGGGTGAATATAATTCACTTATCCAACTAATTGCCGTGACAAGGATATTAGGCTTTTATGTAGCGATTCAAATTTGCCGCAAGCAAAGAAACGCGCACCTCCCATCAAGCTTCCACACCTGATTCGACCGGCACTTCTCCCGCCACTTCTCGAGCGTTCAAAGAATGGCCGCACAGTGTTTTCGCTGAATGCAACGGGAGAGACAACGCACGTGTCTATTTTCATGAAACGGACCCTTGCGGGCGGCGCGCTCGCCGGGGCCGTCCTTCTTCTGCACTCCCCTGTCCCAGTTTCAGCCGATTCGCAGCTTTCAGCTTTGACGCAGGCTCGTCTCGAGAGAATCGAATCTGCCAGGGGAACGCAGGTTGACCCCTGCCTTCTGGCGCTTTCCACTATTTGCACGAGCTTCATCTCCGTCCCCGGAACAGTTAACGCCCGCGACCTCTCCAGCACCAAGGCAATCATCCAGGGCGCATTGCAGCCGCAGCCGACCTCGGACAGTTCGGCTTATATCCCGCTGTGCAAGTGGCTGGGTCTGCCAAGCTTCCTGTGCCGGATTCCCGATGGAGTCCAGGGTCCTGCTGGACCCGCAGGGCCCAGAGGCCCGGTGGGGCCCCGAGGCCCCGTGGGCGCAACCGGACCTGAGGGCCCCGCAGGCCCCGAAGGACCTGAAGGACCCGCAGGCCCACAAGGCCCGGCAGGCGCCGACGGCGCACCTGGACCCGAAGGACCCGCAGGACCCGCAGGACCCGCAGGCGCTGACGGCGCACCCGGCCCCGAAGGACCCGCAGGACCCGCAGGCCCACAAGGCCCGGCAGGCGCCGATGGCGCACCTGGACCCGAAGGACCCGCAGGACCCGCAGGCGCTGACGGCGCACCCGGACCCGAAGGACCCGCAGGACCCGCAGGCCCACAAGGCCCGGCAGGCGCCGACGGCG
>NZ_JBFAOJ010000199.1:0-5051 GCF_040675205.1 Streptosporangium sp. NPDC049644
GCACCGTGCAGGGAATCCACCACCGCCACGTCCGCCTGCTCCAACGAGCCGACGGCTACGGCTACACCACCCACCCGGAAACACGGCACCGCGCCGCGTTTCCTCCCCCGCCTGAAGGCGGAGGTCTCCACGCTGAAGGTATTCGATGAACGACGCGCGCGCCCGGCTGCGCTACCTCGACGAGACCATCGACCTGCTGTTCCCCGGTCCCGGCGCCCCGAGGCCCTACACCCTGCTCCCCCACCGGCTGCTCCCCCGCAGGCTGGTCCCCCGCGCCTGGTGGCATCCCGGCGGGAGGCTCATCGTGCCGTCCGGGCAGGACGGCATCGAGAACCACCTGAGCGAGGTGTTCGACACCCCCGTCCGCGTCACGCTGCGCGTGCGCCCCGCACTGCGCGCCAACCGCAAGCCGATCCTGGAGGCGCGCGGCCCCGACGGGCCGATCGCCTTCGTGAAGGTCGGCGACACCGACCTGACCAGGGAGCTCGTCGCGCACGAGGCGCGGACGCTCGACCTGCTCGCCGGTGTGCCGCTGAAGACGGTCGTCCCACCCGCCGTGCTGCACCACGGGTCCTGGCGCGGCCTGTCCGTGCTGGCGCTGACCCCGCTCCCGGTACGGCGGGGGCGGGTCCCCAGCGGCGTCCTCACCGACGCGATCGCCGAGATCGCCCGCGTCCCCGCGGAGCCGGTCCCGGACCGCGAGCCTTCCAAAGACCCCGGCTGCCCGGACCCGGACCCGGCGGGGCGTGCCCTCGGAGACCGCGCTCGGGCCACCGGGACGGAGCCCCGCACCGGACGGGAGTTCGCCTGGCACGGTGACCTGACGCCCTGGAACATCTCTCGGGGCCCGGACGGGCGGCTGCTGGTCTGGGACTGGGAGCGGTTCGGCACCGGGGTACCGCTCGGCTTCGACGCCGTCCACCACTTCTTCCAGCGGGCCCTGCGCCGCGACGCCCCGGTCACCGCCGCCAGAGCCTGTGTGGCGCGGGCCCTGCGGATCCTGGCCCCGTTCGGGCTGTCGGCTGCCGAATCCCGGCTGACCGCCATCCGCTACCTGATCGCGCTCGCCGACCGGCACGCGGCCGACGGCCACGCGCCCCTCGGGCCGCCGGAACTCTGGCTCAACCCCGTCGTCGACTCCCAGGAGGCCCTGCCGTGAAACCCGCGCTGAAGCGCTCGCTCCACGCGGCCACCTGGGGCATGGGACGCCTCACCTCGGGGAGCCGGGTGCTGCCCTCCTTCCTCATCGTCGGGGCGCAGCGCTGCGGCACCACCTCGCTGTACCGTGCCCTGTCCCAGCACCCGCTCGTCCTCAAACCGGTGCTGCGCAAGGGCGTGCACTACTTCGACATGGCGTACGACCGGGGCCTGTCCTGGTACCGGGCGCACTTTCCGCTGCGGGTGTCGGCCTCCGCACTGGCACGCAGGTACGGTTGCCGGCCCCAGGCCTTCGAGTCGTCGCCCTACTACCTGTTCCACCCCCTGGCCGGCCCCCGTATCGCCCGCGACCTGCCGGGTACCAGGCTGATCGTGCTGGTCCGCGACCCCGTCGAGCGGGCCTACTCCGCGCACGCCCATGAACTGGCCAGGGGGTTCGAGACGGAGCCGTCCTTCGCCAGGGCCGTGGAACTGGAGGAGGAGCGGCTGGCCGGGGCGGTGCAGGCCCTGCGCAACTCGCCGCACTCGACGAACCTGCCCCACCGCCACCACGCCTACCTGGCCAGGGGCCGCTACGCCGAGCAGCTCGCCCGGCTGGAGCCACTGGTGGGCAGGGATCGCCTGCTCGTCATCGACAGCGGCCGGTTCTTCGCCGAACCGGAGCTCGTCTACGACCGCGTGCTGGCCTTCCTGGGGCTGCCGCACCTCGGCGATCCGGTGTTCGAACGGCACAACTCCCGGACCAGACCCGCTCCGATGCCCCGCAGGCTCCGCCGCGAGCTGGCCGGCCGCTTCGAGGAGCAGGACACCCTGCTGACCTCGTGGCTGGGCGGGGAGCCGTCGTGGCGCCGCTGAGCCCCACCCGTCCGGCGGGTCTGACCGGGGCCGCGCGGAGCGGGGTGGCGGGGCTGCTGGGGGCGGGTGCCGGGGCCGCCGCTCAGTTCCTGACCGTCGTACTGGTCGCCAGGGGGGTGGGCCAGGAGACGGCGGGTGCCTTCTTCTCGGCGACCGCCCTGTGTCTGGCGGTCGCCACGGTCCTGCGGCTGGACGCGGGGAACGGGCTCGTCCACTTCATCGCCAGGTCCCGTCCTTTCGACCACCGCCGCACCTCCGGCTACGTCCGCGCGGCGCTCGTCCCGGTCGCGGCACTCTCGCTGGCGGCCGCCTGTGCGATCATCCTCAGCACCTCCGACCCCACGCTGCGGGTACTGGCGACGGCCCTGCCCGCGGTGACGTGCTCGGGCGTCATGGTGAGCGCGACCCGGGGGTTCGGTTCGATGCGGCCGACCGTGCTGCTGGACGGCGTGCTCCAGCCGTCGGCCCAGCTCGCCCTGGTCGGGACCGTGGTGCTCGCGGGCCGCGACTCGGTGCCGCTGCTCGCCGCGGCCTGGGCACTGCCGTACCTGCCGGTGCTGCTGCTGGCCTCGGTCTGGTTGCACCGGCGGCTGCCTCGGACGTCCTACCTGCCGGGCACCGCGCACGACCTGTGGCGCCACACCTGGCCCCGATCGCTGGCGGCCGGAATCCAGGCGGTGTTCCAGCGGCTGGACATCGTGATCGTGGCGTTGCTGGCCGGGCCGGCCGAGGTCGCCGTCTACACCGCCGCCACCCGTTTCAAGATCGTAGGTCAGCTGGCCGGCCAGGGCCTGGCGCAGGCCACCCAACCGAGGCTGGTGCGGGCTCTGGCCGAAGGCGACCTGCCACGTGCCCGGGAGCTGTACCAGTCGGCCACCGTCTGGCTGGTCCTGCTGACCTGGCCGGTCTGGCTCGGGTACGCGGCACTCGCTCCGTGGCTGCTCGGAGCCGTCTTCGGGGACGGCTACGCCTCCGGTGCACCGGTGGCGATCGTGCTGGCCGTGACGATGGCGCTCGCCACCGCGTGCGGGATGGCCGACGTGGTGCTGACCGCCGCCGGGCACACCGGTGCCAGCCTGGCCAATCTGGCCGCCGCCGTCGCCACGACCGTGCTGCTCGACCTGCTGCTGATCCCCTCCCTGGGCTCGCTCGGCGCCGCCCTCGGCTGGGCGGGGGGCACGATGGTCAAGAACCTGCTGCCGCTCTGGCACATCCACCGCCGGTACGGTCTGCGGCCCTTCGGCGCGCACAGCCTGGCCGCCCTGAGCCCGTGGCGGGCGCCTTGATGAACAGCGCGACACCCGTGCTGGTCACCGGGCTGCCCAGGACCGGGACGAGCTGGACGGGCAGGATGCTCGCGGCGAGCGGGGAACTGGTCTACGTCAACGAACCGCTCAACCCCGAGCACCCGCCTGGCGGCTCCCCCGGCGTCCTCGACTCCGTGGTCGGCCACCGCTTCCAGTACATCTGTACCGACAACGAGCGGGGCTGGCTGCCCGCCTTCACCCGCACCGTCGCGCTGCGCTACGGGTTCCGGGCCGAACTGCGCCGCAACCGCTCACCGTACGACCTGGCGCGGATGGTCCGGTACGGCACCGCGTTCACGCTGGGGCGGCTACGCGGCCGCCGGGCGCTGCTCGACGACCCGTTCGCGCTGTTCTCCGCCGGATGGTTCGCCGACCGGCTCGAATGCCGGGTGATCATCCTGCTCCGCGACCCGGTGGCCTTCGTCGGTAGCTGGCAACGGCTCGGCTGGACCGTCTATTTCCACGAACTACTCGAACAGCCGCTGCTGATGCGCGACCAGCCCCACCTGGAGGCACTGCGCCCGCTGGTCGGCTCCCAGGACCGCATCGCCAAGGCCGTGGCCCTGTGGCGGGCGGCCGGGATCACCGCCGCCGACCTGGCCGAACGGCATCCTCGGATAACCCTGGCCCGCTACGAGGACCTGGCCCGCGACCCGCTGACGGAGTTTCGCCGCCTGTACGAACGGGCCGGCCTGACCTGGTCGGCCCGCGCCGAGGGGCGCGTCCGCCACGCGTGCACCGCCGCGTCCGGCGCGAGCGGCGACGGCTTCGCCTGGAGCGGCCTGTCCCGTACGGCCTACCGGCCGATGGACTCGCGCCGCGCCCTCGCCGAGGCCGACGCCAGGCTGAGCCCGCAGGAGGCCCTCCGGGTCAGGGAGCTGGCCTCCTGACGGACGGCGTTCTCTCAGAAGGGCCTTTCAGGAGAAGAGCCCGCGCAGCAGGGATACCGCGAGGAGCCTGAGGGCGTACGGCAGGTCGTCGACCAGATAGCGGCGAGCCAGCCTGCCAGGCTCCCGGGTCAGCCGGAAGAGCCATTCCAGGCCGCCCCCGCGCATCCACGCCGGAGCCCGCCGGACGGTGCCCGCCGCGAAGGCGATCGCCGAGCCGCAGCCGACGAACCAGGTGCCCGGCAGGTCCCGGCGGAGCGAGGCGATGAGCCGCTCCTGCTTGGGGAAGCCGAGCCCGACGAAGACCAGCCGGGGTGCCGCGGCGATCACGGCGTCGCGTACCCGGGCATAGCTCTCCGGATCGTCCTCGAACCCGTACGGCGGGGCGTCGACTCCGGCGATCATCAGCTTCGGGTGGCGGCCCACCAGCTCGCGGGCCGCCTGCACGGCCGCACCCGCGGGGCCGCCCAGCAGGTACACGGGGTGGCGGTAGAAGGCGGCGGCCTCCGACAGGGACCAGATCAGGTCGGCACCGGCTACCCGGCCGGGCAGGGGGGTGCCGAGCAGTCTCGCCGCCCAGACCAACGGCATGCCGTCCGCCACCGCGAGGTCGGCGCCTTCGACGAACCCGCGGGCCCGCTCGTCGCGGGCGACGATCCGGCTGATGTCGATGTTCGGGGTGACGAGGTGGCCGCCCTCACCGCGTTTCAGCGCGGCGACCACGTGGTCGACCACCTCGCCCTCGGTCACAGGGGCAGGAGAATCAGCAGGGCGATCAGCACCACCGCGACCACCAGAGCGACACTCACGCCGACACGTCCAGATCTGCCGGGTTGGCGCCGTA
>NZ_JBFAOJ010000200.1:0-4952 GCF_040675205.1 Streptosporangium sp. NPDC049644
TCCCCGCGTTTTCAGATCTCACCCAGCGAACTCGCGTGTGTTCCCGATGAATGTCCTTCAGTCTGGCTGAACTCACGGCGGACGTACCGGTAAGAAACGCGTCACGAGCCCCAGACGGCGCTGATCTTGTGACTCATTGATCCAGGACCGCCGGGCTGTCCGATCTCGGTGCCGGCGGGCAGTGCGGATTTCGGCGTCTGCGATCTTGCCATCGAGCAGTGCGTGCAGCCGGGCGGTCTCGGTGGAGCCGGTGATGGCCGGTGACCAAGTGCGGGAGAAAGGTGCTCGGGGTCGGCCGGCCGGACCACGGCGTCAACGAAGGAGTCGACGTCGCCGGGCCAGGTGGCGATGTCGAGCACCCGGTCGCGGGCCGGTGATTCGAATCGCTTCCGGGGTCTGCGCTCGCCGGACATCGGTTCACTACTCTGTGGTACCGTGTAGTGGTACTCGGTACTACAAAGTACCAGGAGATCGAAGAGGACCACGATGGACGACCTGACGGAGATGCTGAAGGGCACCCTTGAGGGCTGCGTACTTGAAATCATCGGCAGCGAGGAGACCTACGGGTACGCCATCACGCGCCGGCTGAACGAACTCGGCTTCGCCGACGTCGTCGAGGGGACGGTTTACACCATCCTGCTGCGACTGGAGAAGAACGGGCTCGTCCAGGTGACGAAACGACCGTCCGGGCTGGGCCCGCCGCGCAAGTTCTATGCGCTCAACGACGCGGGACGCAAAGAACTCGCAACGTTCTGGGCTAAATGGGAGTACATCACATCACGGATCGACAAGCTCAAGGAGGGCGGGAGATGAACTTCTGGGAGACCATGACAGGCAGCGATCTCACCAGGGAATGGAAGGCATTCGAAGCCCGGGCCGAGGCATTGCCGGCCGACCACCGGGCGGCGTGGGAAGAGATCAAGGGTCATCTTTCTCCCTACTCGGACTTCACAGGTAGAAACCTGATGCCGATTCTCGACAATGCTCTGGGGCTGCTCGAAGAGACGGCGTTCGACGGGCAGAGCATTCACGAGGTGCTGGGTGACGACATCGAGGGCTTCTGCGCGGCGCTGGCCGGCGGAGAAGGGGCCCGGAGCCATCGTGACCGGTGGCGCGAGCAGTTGAACAGGAACGTCGCGAAGAAATTGGGCCGGCTAGGAGGCTGACGTGGGCATCCAGGACATCATCGAGGGCAAGAAGCAGTGGCGGGCGCACATGGCGCGAGTCAAGGCGCTCCCGCCGGACTATCAGATCGTCTACAAGGAGATTCAGAGGTACGTCTTCAAGGTCGGACCGGTCGACTTGCTTGACGGGCCCCTGCTCTCAGGGATCCTCGATTTCTTCGAGGAGGGCGTCGCGGCCGGCAAGGGAGTCCTGGAACTCATCGGCGACGATGTCGCCGCCTTCTGCGACGACCTGACCAAGGACTCGCGCACCTACGCGGACATCCATCAGGAGTCCATCAGCGGGAAACCCGGCACGGCCGAGAAGTAACACCCGTCGACTCAGATGGCACGGGGTTCGGGTGGCGAGGTCCAGGCGGAAGGGCCGGGCGAGGGCGTTGAGGTCCGTGCCCTTGATCCATCATCTTGACGACGCCGTTGCTGGATTTCATCGACATCGTCAGGCCCGGCGCCCCGGCAAGCGTCGCCCGAACATGCGAACAGGCGCTGCCACTTCTCACGGTCACAACCAGTCGGCACGGCAACGGGCCGGTATCAGCGATTTCGGTGATGGTGGATGCCGTGAACAGTTCAACGATCGCGCACTCGTGGTCGCGGGCGCTCCCCCGCCTCGTCCGCGGCGATCGAACTCTCCAGTGAGCCGACGGAGCCCGTCTTCGCCTGAGGGGTGACGGACTCGCCCACGAACAGCGATCAGGCCGCCCGCACCCACACGCTCAAGCTTTCGCTTCACACCTCAGCTATTCGGTGTTGCTAAGTACAGGTAGTCAGTGTTACTTTGTACCGGTAGTCAGCAACACCAAGTAGCTGAAAGGAGGCGTCCCATGGGCAAGCTCGTGACGGAGATGCTCAAGGGAACGCTGGAGGGCATCGTCCTGGCAATCCTGTCCGGCCGGCCGGCGTACGGCTACGAGATCACGGCACAGCTGCGGGATCAGGGCTTCTCCGACATCGCCGAGGGCACCATCTACGCGCTGCTGGTCAGGATCGAGCAGCGCGGCCTGGTCGACGTGGAGAAGGTCCCGTCGGAGAAGGGACCGCCGCGCAAGGTGTACTCCCTCAACGACCAGGGGCGGGAGTACCTCGAAGAGTTCTGGCGAACCTGGAGCTTCCTGGCCGACCGGCTCGAACAGCTCCGCAAGGGAGGCAAGTAGACATGACCACAGGATCGAACGAGTCGAAGAGCCGCTACCTGCAGTACCTGGAGATCGTCACCGGATCGCTGGAGGAGAAGAAGCGCTACCGGCAGTACAAGGCACGCATCAAGCGGCTGCCCGAGAACTACCGCATCGCGGTCGAAGCCTTGGAGCGCTACCTGATGCACTTCGGGCCGGCCGATGGCGTCGGCGCGATGGCTATGTACGAGGACCTCGCCGACCTGTTCGAGCAGAGCGCGGCCGACGCCACCCCGATCCGCGACCTCTTCGGCGACGACCCCATCGAGTTCGTCGAGACGTTCATGGCCAACTACCCCCTCGGCCAGTACCGGGCCCGCGAACGCAACCGCTTCACCAGCGCCATCGCCCGCGCCGCCGGCGACACCACCCCACCACGAGACAGGACAGAGTGATGACGCCCCAGCAAGCCCCGGCGATCCAGGTGCACGGCCTGGAGAAGTCGTACAAGGAGCTGCGCGTGCTGCGCGGCGTGAACTTCGAGGTGGCGCGGGGCAGCATCTTCGCCCTGCTCGGTTCCAACGGAGCGGGCAAGACCACCGCCGTGAAGATCCTGTCCACGCTGCTCAAGGCCGACGCGGGCACCGCCCGCGTCAACGGCTTCGACGTCGCCACGCAGGCCGCGAACGTGCGCGAGTCGATCAGCCTCACCGGGCAGTTCGCCGCCGTGGACGAGATCCTCAGCGGGCGGGAGAACCTCGTGCTGGTCGCCCGGCTGCGGCACCTCAAGAACCCAGGCAAGATCGCCGACGACCTGCTGGAGCGGTTCTCGCTGACCGACGCGGGCGGGCGGAAGGCGGCGACGTACTCGGGAGGCATGCGCCGCCGCCTCGATATCGCAATGAGCCTGATCGGCGATCCGCCGGTCATCTTCCTCGACGAGCCGACGACCGGCCTGGACCCCCAGGCCCGCATCGAGGTGTGGCAGGCCGTCAGAGAGCTCGCCGACCGGGGCACGACGGTGCTGCTCACCACGCAGTACCTGGACGAGGCCGAGCACCTCGCCAACCGGATCGCGATCCTCCACGAGGGCCGGATCATCGTCAACGGCACCCTGGCCGAGCTCAAGCAACTGCTCCCGCCCGCCAAGGTCGAATACGTCGAGAAGCAGCCGACGCTCGAGGACGTCTTCCTCACCCTCGTCGGCACGAAGGCATAAGGAACCACGATGAGCAAGCATTTCTTCGGCGACACCGCCGTCCTGCTGGGACGCTCCCTGCGCCACATCACGCGCAGCCCGGACACCATCATCACGACCGCGATCATGCCGATCGCCATGATGCTGATGTTCGTCTACGTGTTCGGCGGCGCGATCAGAACGGGGTCGGACTCGTATGTGAACTACATGCTGCCCGGCATCCTGCTCATCACGGTCGCCTCGGGCATCGCCTACACCGCGTACCGGCTGTTCATGGACATGAAGGGTGGCATCTTCGAGCGCTTCCAGTCGATGCCGACCGCGCGGTCGTCGGTGCTGTGGGCGCACGTGCTGACCTCGCTGGTCGCCAATCTGATCTCGCTCGTGGTCGTGATGCTCGTGGCCCTGCTCATGGGCTTCCGCTCGGGGGCGGGAGTGCCGGCATGGCTGTCGGTGGCGGGCATCCTGATCCTGTTCACCCTGGCGTTGACCTGGATCGCCGTCATCCCCGGTCTGTCCGCCAAGACCATGGAAGGTGCGAGCGCGTTCTCCTACCCGCTCATCTTCCTGCCCTTCCTCAGCTCGGCGTTCGTGCCCACCGACACCATGCCCGGCCTGGTGCGCGCCTTCGCCGAGCACCAGCCGGTGACCTCCATCGTCAACGCCATCCGCGCCCTGTTCACCGGGCAGCCGGTCGGCACCGACATCTGGGCCGCCCTCGCCTGGTGTGTCGGCATCCTCGCCGTCGCATACGTCTTCGCCATGAGGACCTACCGCCGCAAGATCTCCTAGGCCGACCGCGGGCCTGCACATCGAAAGGAAAGGTCATGAACGATTTTGTCCACATCCTCACGGCGATGCCGACGGCGCGCCCGCCCGGCTGTCCCTTCGACCCGCCCAAGGAGCTGATCGAGGCCCGCGAGCACGGCCCGATCAGCCGCTTCCCCTTCCCCAGCGGCCACCAGGGCTGGCTGGTCACCGGCTACGACCTGGTCAGGTCGGTCCTGGCCGACTCGCGGTTCAGCTCCCGTAAGGAGCTGATGCGCCAGCACCCGCTGGTCGACTACGGCGACATCGAGGTGCCCCCGGCACCGCCCGGCGAGTTCCTGCTGATGGACGAGCCGCAGCACAGCCGCTATCGCAAACCGCTGGTGGGCAGGTTCACCGTACGGCGGATGCGGCAGCTCACCGAGCGCGTCGAGCAGGTCACCACCGAGCACCTGGACGCGATGGAGCAGGCCGGGCCGTCGGCAGACCTGGTGACCGCGTTCGCCAAGCCCATCCCCTCCGTCATCATCTGTGAGCTGCTGGGCGTGCCGTACGAGGACCGGGGCCGCTTCCAGGAGAACATCGACATGTTCCTCGGCGGGGAGGCCGGCGACGAGGAACTGTTCGCGGCCTACACCGCGACCCAGGAGTACCTCGCCGAACTGGTGGCCGCCAAGCGCGCCGACC
>NZ_JBFAOJ010000201.1:0-3060 GCF_040675205.1 Streptosporangium sp. NPDC049644
ATGTCCTTGTGGATCACTTTGTGGCCGCGCTCCCCGAGTTGGTGGGCGAGCAGCAGAGCGGGTGACCCGGCGGTGAGGGCGCTTTCCGGCTTGTACGCCTTGCCCAGGATGCACACCGGTAAGCCCGTCTGATCAGCCCACCGGACCGTCAAGTCCGCGAGCCAGCCGGACTGCGCCTCGCGCGCGTGCGTCATCTGGCCGAGCAGGTCGTACGACAGTTCAAGGCGTTCAGCCAGCCACGACATGGCGATCAGATCACGCGGATGGCATGCTCCCCCATCTCCCATGCCGCCTCGCAGGTACTTGGGCGAGATGACACGGTCGGTGGCCAAAGAGAGTGCGTCGATGACCTCGTCGCAGTCAGCGCCGGTCTTCTCGCAGATCTCCATGATGGTGTTGCCGATGACGACCTTCGCCGAGATGACCGTGTTGTACGCGACCTTGATGAGTTCAGCGGACTCGATGGACGTCTTGAACAGTGGGCGCCCATGAAGGCGCTCGTACACCTCGACAACGGGGTCCAGGTGCTCGGGTCGGTCAGCGCCCATGAGAACGAACTCGGGCTGCAGGAAGTCCGCGATCGTCGTGCCCATCGCGATGAACAGAGGCGAGTAGACGAGTGTGACGTGGGCGTTCAGCAGGCCCCGCAGATGCTTGTTGCACGTCCCGGGCAGTGCGGTGGACACCACAACCAGGGTGATCGGCTTGGCCTGCTCCGCGGCGGCCCGACACACATCCCGGACGGCCTGGACGAGGAACCCATACTCGAAGTCGCGGCGCTCCCACGGTGCCGGCGTCTCGCCGCCATAGGCGGGAGCATGTGGAGTCTGTACAGCGACGAACACGACGTCGGCGTGGGCGACGACCTCGCCGACCGTGTGAGCGAGCTTCAGCGGGCCGCGGTCGATCAGATCAGCGAGCCCCTGCTCTCCATAGTCGCCCCCCTTGGAGAACATGCGCTCAACCCGGGCACGGTCGAGGTCGTAGCCGAGAACGTCATGGCCAGCGAGGTGCTGCAACGCCAAGGCGCAGGGGGCCCCGAGCTTGCCAAGCCCGATCCAGCCGACGTTCATGGTGTCCTCTCGGGGGTCCAGGCGGCCCTGAGCGTTGCGATGTCGCGGGCGCGGGCCGTCTTCATCGGGGGTGAGTGGTAGTCCGCGGTGCGGTACCCGGCTTGGGCGTCGCGCCACGTCTGGTCGTTGTGTCCGCCGGTCAAGTCGTGGCGGTCATGCAGGACGTCCACTTCGATGCGGTGGTGGGCGCCTACCGCGGTCGCTACGTCCTGGACCCAGGAGTCGCAGTGCGGCGACAACGAGAAGTGCCCCAACGTGTCGACGATCGACCGGTGGACGATCGGGAAGATGTTCAGCATCGGTGAGTCGTTGTGTGCCGGCCACAGCACGCCTCGATCGGCTTCCTCGACCCGCGAGTCCCAGCCTGGGGTGAGCATGCGGGCGTCGTCGTTCCACAACAGCAGCCACTCCCCTGCCGCGAGGCCAGCGAGGTGGTTCACGTACTCGTGGAGGCGGTGGTAGCCGTACCTGGTGGGCGCCACCCAGTACGTGGCTCGGGACCGTTCGGCAGCTTCCGCCGTGTCCGGGTCATCAGGATCCGCGGCGACCAGGATCTCCAAGCGGCCAGGATCATCGGCCATGACGCGCAGGGACCCGATGGAGTCCGCCAGCGGCTGTGGGCGCCCACGGGACGGCAGGAGGACGGAAATCACGTGATTCTCACCGCACCGGCGTACAAGACGGGGATCTCATCGGTAGTGGTGACGCGGATCCACACCCCGTAGGTGCCTTCCGTTAGAGCGCCCACCGTACTGCCAGCGCCGATCTTGACCTTGGCGTAGCCGCCATCCCACTGAGCGGTCTTCCAATCGCTGGTGTCCGGCTCGATCGAGTAGGGCACCAGTGCCATCTGGACCGTCATGGACTCCGTGTAGTCACCTGTGACGGGTGCCCGCACGTACTCCACGGAGGAGGACGGAATGCAAGGAATCGACACGCCGGCCTCCTCACGTGGTGGGCGCCCCAGCGGACCAGGAGCGGGCGGGACTTGCCGTACTGAACTGGCGCGCGGGCGAGCCAGCCGACCATCGGCGAGATGGGGATCCGACGGTGATGGTGATGTCGCCTGCCGGGTCTGTGGTGGACACGGCGGGAGCAGGAACGGTTGCCGCTGCGGAGACCACGTCAGGCCGGGCCGTGGACGTGATCGACGCGGCGGGGATGGTGGCGGTGGCCTGCACCGCAGCCGGGGAGGCCGAGGTGTAGGACGTCGCCGTTGGGGTTGGGATGGTCGCGGTAGTGGTGATGGTCGTCGTGGTGGTCGTGGCGCCGGCCGAGGTGGTGGGCGCCGGGATCGCAGCAGCCGCGGTGACGGTTGCTGGGGTGGCGGTGGAGTTGCCGTCGGCCAGGACGTCCGGTGCGGGGATGGACGCGGTGGCTGTGACCACCGCAGGGCTTGCCGAGGCCCCGGTGGTGGTCGCTGGGGACGGGATGACCGCGGCGGCGGCTACGGCACTTGGTGAGGCCGTGGAGCTCGTCTCGGCTGAGGGCGTGTTGACCGCTGCCGCGCAGGCGACCACAGACGGGAAAGCCGTGGACGCCGTGGTGGTCGTGGGCGGGCTGATCGACGCGACCGCCTGGACCGTGTCCGGGGTGGCTGTGGTCGAGGAGCCCGACTGGACCGCCGGCGCTGGGATCGACGCGGTAGCGGCCACGGCTTCCGGGGAAGCAGTCGAGTCCGCGGAGACGTCCGGGGCAGGGATGCTCGTCGTCGCCTCGACGGTGGCCGGGGTGACCGCTTGGCCTGACGTGGTCGTGGGCTCCGGCACGGATGCCGTGGCGGCGATAACCCCGGGTGTCAGCGTCGAGTTGGACTCGATGGTGGGCGCCAGTACCGAAGCGGTCGCGGCCAGGATCGCAGGGCTGGCTGTGGAGCTCGCAGACGGGGACGCCGCGGGCACCGATGCGGTGGCCTGAACCGTCCCGGGTGACGCGGTCTGGCCGGCACTCGCCGTGGGCGCCGGAACGCTCGCCGAGGCAGTGACGG
>NZ_JBFAOJ010000201.1:3150-4932 GCF_040675205.1 Streptosporangium sp. NPDC049644
GGACGGCCGCCGGTGAGGCGGTGCTGTTGCCCGCCGCGGACACGCTCGGCGCCGGCACGGAAGCAACCGCGGAGACCACGCTCGCCGTGACCACGGAGTTGGTCTCAACCGCCGGAGTGTGGATGGTCGCCGAGGCCTGGACGACGCCCGGGGAAGCGGAAGCTCCCGTGGTCGTCGATGGGGTGGGGATGCTCGCCGAGGCGTCCACCGTCTCGGGTGAGGCGGTGGAGCCGGTCGAGGTCGACGGGGCCGGCACGGAGGCCGTAGCGGCGACGGTGGCCGGTGAGGCGACCTTCTCCGCGACGATCGCCGGGTCTGGAACCGAGGTGGTCGCGGCGACCACGCCCGGTGAGGCTGTAGCGCCCGCAGACGCCGTAGGAGCCGGAACCGTAGCGGAGGCTTCGACCGTGCTCGGTGAGGCCGTGGTGACCGCTGTGACCGCCGGGCCGGGCACGCTCGCTGACGCAGCTACCGCCGCAGGAGATGCGGTGGAGCCAGCGGTCGTCACTGGAGCAGGCACCGAGGCAGCAGCCGCCACTACGGCAGGAGCCGCCGAGGACCCAGCCGACGTTGAAGGCGCCGGCACCGCACTGGTGGCTTGAACCGTGGCCGGTGAAGCCGCGGAGCCCGCTGCCGTGATGGGCGCCGGGATCGTGGCCGGTGCCTGAACCATGGCAGGAGCTGCGGACACGCTGGCCGAGGTGGACGGCCCGGGGATCGACGAGGCTGCCTCAACGGCGGACGGAGAAGCGGTGGCGTCGACCGGGGCTGATCCGCCGCCGGTGACACCGAGAGTGAAACCAACCCGGTAGCCGAGCGCGATCGACGCCGTGAAGTCCTCGTTAGCGGTCGGGGACGACGAGGTCAGCTCGCGGGTAGCGAGCGCCGCGGTGGTGTAGGAGCGGGACTGCAGGTCGCCCTGCTCGGTGTATCCAGCTGGTGGCGTCCAGTCGAGGAAGCCTGACCCGGTGCTGGGCATCGCCGCGGCGCAGCGGACCTCTAGGTCTGCGCTGCCGGCTGGGGTGATGCCCGGGGTAGTGGAGAGGCTGCCGGAGCCTGCGCTGGTCTGGGCGACCACCGGGATGGAGTCGGCGGCGTCTTGGATGGCGGCGACGAACACGACACCGTCAGCGCCACTGTGCTGGGTGAACGTGTAGGTGGACGGCTCGGATCCGCCTGCTACCTTCCACCAGATCTTGACCTGCAGGGCGGAGCTGCCCGCGGTGTAGGAGTCCAGGAGTTGCCAGGTGGCTCCGCCGGTCGGGGTCGGCATGTCGTCGAGCACACCGACGTCGGCGGCGTGCAGGGCCAGCAGAATGTCGCCCTGCAAGGTGCCTGCGGGTTTGTCGACGGGGTTGCTTGCGGTGACGAGGGCAGCTGCGACGACGTCTCCGCGCAGTGTGGGCGGGGTGGAGCCGTCAGAGACGTCCGGGGTGGGGATGGTCGCTGCTGCTGTGACAGCCGTCGCGGAAGCGGTGGAGCTGGTCGAGGTGGTGGGCGCCGGCACCGTGGCGGCGCACACCACTGCGGCGGGGGCGGCGATGACCCCAGTGGTCGCTGACGGGGCAGGAACAGACGCCGTCCCGGCCACGACAGCAGGTGAGGCGGTAGCGCCCGCCGATGCGGTCGGGGCAGGCACGGACGCCGGGGCTGCGACCACACCTGGGGTGGCGGTGACATCGGTCGCCGCGGTGGCTACCGCGATCGTCACACCGCCACGGCTGGTCTGGTTGACGCTCGCGGTGTGGTTGGCGGTGCCGGTCGCTCCGCCAGCGGTGAGTG
>NZ_JBFAOJ010000202.1:0-4790 GCF_040675205.1 Streptosporangium sp. NPDC049644
GGCCGCGCCGGAACCGTGTTCGCCTGCACCAACCCCGAGTGCGGGTGGGTCGGCCATGCCGACACCAACGCCGCGATCAACATCAACAACGCCGACGGAACAGCGGTGTCAGGACGTGGAGACCTCGGGAACGCCCGGTCTGCGAAGCGTCAACCCCCGCGCGCCGCTTGACCGCGACGCGACGGGAGAACCTCCGGCCCCCAAGCCGGGGAGGAGTTCAAGACCCCCTCGACGAGCTGCTGCTTCCCGAAGGGGGCCTGCTGCTCGCGGTCGGGGTCGACCGCGCCGAGCAGATCTGCGCCCTGCTCGACGCGGCGGGCCCGGCGGCGGGCGTCGTCGTCAAGCAACCGGTGGACGTCGACGAGCTCGTCCGCGCGAAGGTCCGCCAGACCGGAGTGGCGGTGCTGGGTCTCACCCGCGCCGCCTCGTGGGCACAGGTGGCCGCGCTGCTGCGCTCCCTGCTGGCCGAGGGCGACCTCGCCGAGCCCGGGGAGACCCCGCCGGACGACCTGTTCGCGCTGGCCAACGCGGTGTGCGCGCTGCTGGACGCGCCGGTCACCATCGAGGACCGGTCATCGCGGGTGCTGCGCGCCCGCGAGGCGTCCGGCGCGGTCGCCGGCTACACCGGGGTGCACTTCGAGGCGCTGCTGCAGTGGAGTCCCGATGAGAAAATCAGGAGCGGCGGCCGTGCTCGGTGCCCTCAGCCTGTTCGCGGCCGCGTGTGGCGGTACGGCGGACTCTCCGTCAGGCGGACCCGCCCACGGCGGCACCTTCTCCTTCGCGATCGGCGGCGACCCCGGGGTACTCGACCCGGCCATGGGCGTGCTCTCGGTCACCAACACGGTGCTGTCGCTGGCCTACGACACGCTGACCCGCGTCGGCCCCGACAGCAGGATCATCTCGCACAACCTCGCCGTGGTCCGGTACGTCTCCGATGTCGTCGCGGTGATGCACCGGGGCAGGCCGGTGGAGATGGGGGCGACAGAAGAGGTGGTGGGGTCGCCCCGGGACGACTACACCCGCTCCCTGCCTGAGGCGGTGCCCCGTCTCGGCCGCGCCCGTACGACGTGACGCGGGGAAGGGGAGCCCCTTACCGGCGAGGTGGAAGGCGCCCGCTAGACAGTGATCCATTCGGTGGAGACGGTGACCTCGTCCAGGATGTCGTGGACGGGGTCGACGCCGATGCCGGGGCCGGTGGGGACCTCCAGATGGCCTTCGTGCAGCTCGAAGGGGGCGGTGATGTCGGTGGCGTAGTAGCGGCGGGAGGCGGAGGTGTCGCCGGGCAGGGTGAAGCCGGGCAGGGCGGCCAGGGCGAGGTTGGCCGCGCGGCCGATGCCGGTCTCCAGCATGCCGCCGCACCACAGGGCGACGCCGTGGGCGCGGGCCAGGTCGTGGATGCGGCGGGCTTCGAGATAGCCGCCGATCCGGCCGGGTTTGACGTTGATGATCGAGCAGGCGCCCAGGGTGATGGCGGCGGCGGCGTGTTCGGCTGATTCGATGGACTCGTCCAGGCAGACGGGGGTGGTCAGCCGGGTGGCGAGCCGGGCGTGCTGGACCATGTCGTCGCCTGCGAGGGGCTGTTCGATGAGCAGCAGGCCGAAGTCGTCGAGTCTGGCCAGGTGGGGGGCGTCGGCGAGGGTGTAGGCGGCGTTGGCGTCGACCTGGAGCAGGAGGTCGTCGCCGAAGCGTTCGCGGACGGCGCGGACGGGGGCGAGGTCCCAGCCGGGTTCGATCTTCAGCTTGATCCGGACATAGCCCTCGTCGAGGTAGCCGGTGACGGTGTCGAGGAGCTGGGGGATGGAGTTCATGATGCCGACCGACACTCCGCAGGGCACGCGGTCGGTGCCGGCGCCGAGGAAGGTGGCCAGGGACTGGCCGTCGGTGCGGAGCTGAGCGTCCAGGACTGCGGTCTCCAGGGCGGCCTTGGCCATGCGGTGGCCTTTGAAAGGGTGCAGGGCGCGGCCGACGGTGTGGGCGTCGGTGTGGGCGGGCAGGGCGGGGACGAGGAAGCGGCGCAGCACCTCGGCGGCGCCGTCGACGTACTCGGAGCAGTAGCGCGGCTGGGACATGGCGACGCATTCGCCCCAGCCCTCGGCGTCGGGGGTGACGACGCGCAGGAGCAGTATGTCGCGTTCGGTCTCGGTGCCGAACGAGGTACGGAAAGGGGCGACCAGCGGCATCCTGATCCGCCGCAGTTCGATTCCAGTGATCTTCATGATGGCGTGCGGCCTTGGCCGCGTCTCCCTCCGATAGCGCCGTCGGTCAGACGGCCCGTTACAGGATGTCGCGCGGCTCGCGCCGCGTCCTTCTCCGCGCGCCCGGCCGACCGGGCGGCCGGCTCCCGGTGGTCTCGCCGGTCAGGGCGGTCATCCGGTCCGTTCCACGATGTAGTGGCCCTCGCCGCTGAACCCGGTCACCCGGGCACCTTCCCCCATCAGCGCGCCCAGCACGTCGCGCACCGCGTGCCGCCATGTCCTGGCCGTGCCGGGGTCGGTGCGGCGTAGCGCCTCGATGTCGGGCGGGACCGCGACCAGCAGCGTCCGGGCGTCGGTCCGGCCGGCGACCGGGCGGCCGTCGCGCTCGGCCAGGGCGGTCACCGCGTCCGGCGGGATCTCGGGCCGGCACGGCTCGCCTCGTACGGCGGCGATCACCCGTGACTCGGTCAGCCGCCAGACGGCGAGCATCCGGTCGGACTCGTCGCCGGTGTTGATCGCGTCCCCCATGACGCCGTAGAAGGACCGCAGGTACTCCTCGGGGCGGGCGCCGAGTTTGACCAGGTTGAAATGGGAGTTACGGCGTACCAGCGGGTCGTAGGTCCAGGTGATGCGATCCAGGCCCCGGTCGAGTGCCCAGCCGCGCTGGTGCAGTTTGAGCGCGAATCCGATCCCGTGCCCGATGGCGGCGCCGGTGACGTGCGAGTGCAGCACCTGCCCGGCCGGGGCCGCGAGGAAGCCGACCGAGGCGCCCACCAGGCGGTCGCCCCGGTAGGCGCCGGTCACGTAGTTGCCCGTGTGCGCCAGCGCCCGCATGAGCTCGACGGTGATGGGCTCGCCGCCGGGGGCGGGGTGCCAGATACCGTCGAACAGCCGTAAGACCTCCTCCAGTTCCTCGATGGAGCGGAGCTCGCGCAGTACCAGGCCGTTCACCTGAGCATCGCCCGGACCAGGCCGGTCAGCAGCGCGGTACGGCCGGGCATCTCGGCCACGACCACGTGCTCACTGTCGGCGTGCGCGCCGCCGCCCACCGCGCCCAGCCCGTCGAGGGTGGGGCAGCCGACTCCGGCGGTGTAGTTGCCGTCGGAGGCTCCGCCCACTCCGACGCCGCGGAGCGGGGCGAGCCCGAGGTCGGCGGCGATCCGCTGGGCGAGGGCGAACAGCCCGGCCGATGCGGCCTCCTCCAGGGGAGGGCGGTTCGGGCCGCCGATCACCTCCAGCCGGGTCCCGGCGAGCCGGGGGGACAGGGCCCTCATCAGCTCGTCCACCCGCTCCTGCGCGGTGCGGGTGGGCACCCGCACGTCCACCGAGACGCGGGCCAGCGCGGGCACGGTGTTGACCGTGGTCCCCGCCGACAGCACCGTGGGCGTGACGGTGGCCGGGCCCAGGCCGGCGGGTCCGCCGGGTGCCGCCGGGCCTGAGGGCGTTCCCGGCGTGGCGGAGCCCGGCCACCGGCCCGGGGAGAGGGCCGGTCCGGGGGACGTCTCCGCCGTCGTCACGCCGGAAGGACCGCCGTTCACCTGGTCGGCGATCCCGGCGACGGCGAGGATCTGGTGGGCCAGCTCGATCCCGGCGTTGGCCCCCCTCTCGGGTTCCAGACCGGCGTGCGCGGCCGTCCCGCGCACCACGAGCTCGTAGATCGACGTCCCCTTGCGCGCCGTCTTGAGCGCTCCGCCGTCGGCGCTCGCCTCCAGCACGAACGCGGCCACCCGGCCGCGCGCGGACTCCTCGATCAGCGCGCGTGAGGACGGTGAACCGACCTCCTCGTCACCGGTGACCAGCACGCACACCCCGTCCGGCGACGGCAGCGCGGCCAGCGCGTGAAACGCCTGCACCAGCCCGGCCTTCATGTCGAACACCCCCGGTCCCCGGGCGATCCCGCCGGTCACCGACCAGGGCCGCTCGGCCAGCGTCCCGAGCGGCCAGACCGTGTCGTGGTGGCCGACCAGCAGGACCCGGGGCGTGCCGAAGGTCCACCGCAGATGGGTGACCCCGTCGATCACGATCGTCTCGGGGCGTGCGCCGAGCCTCCTGAACCCCTGGTCGGCGACCACCTTGGCGCTACGGGCCACCGCCTCGTGGTCGGCGGAGAACGACTCGCACGCGACGAGCTCCTCCAGATCCTCGAGCATGACGTCCAGGTTCATCGCGGTCGTCCCAGTTCCGCGCGGAACAGCCGCAGGACGTTGCCGCCGAGGATCTTGAGGATGTCCTCCTCCTGGATGCCCCGACCGGCCAGTGCCTCGGTGACCAGGGGCAGGCCGCTCGGGCCGGACAGTCCGGGCAGCACGGCCAGGGGGGCGATCTCGCCGTATCCGAGATCCTCGCAGCACGGCGGCGTGACGTCGGTCAGCACCTCGCGGACGAAGTCGGGGCCGAGGCCGACGTGGTCGATCCCGCCGACCCGCGCGATGTGCTCGATGTGGTCCACCAGCCGGTCCACGGTGAACTCCGCGGGGTCCGCGGAAAGGAAGCTCGGCACGAAGTTGACGCAGACCACGCCGCCGGTGGCGGCGACCGCGCGGATCTGCTCGTCGGTCAGGTTGCGGTGGTGGTCGCGCAGCGCGCGGGCCGAGG
>NZ_JBFAOJ010000203.1:0-4597 GCF_040675205.1 Streptosporangium sp. NPDC049644
GAGGTCGAGGCGGTGCTGGCGGCGCATCCGCTGGTGGCGGATGTGGCGGTGGTGGTGCGGGAGGATCGGCCGGGGGACCGGCGGCTGGTGGCGTATGTGGTGGAGGCCGCAGGGGGCACGGTCGCGGGGGCGGTGGAGCCGGTCGGCGGTCCGGCTCCGGGCGGGGCGGCGGCGGATGTGTCGGATGCGCTCGCCCTCTTGGGTGTGGCGGGTTCGTCGGATGTGTTGAGCGTGAACCTGCCGGATGTGTCCGGTGCGCCGATTCTCTCGGGTGGGTTGGATGCGGGGGAGTTGCGGCGGTTCGCGGGGGAGGTGTTGCCCGATTACATGGTGCCGTCGGTGGTGGTGGTGGTGGAGGTGTTGCCGTTGACGGGGAACGGGAAGCTGGATCGGGCGGCGTTGCCGGCGCCGTCGGTGGTGGGGGCTGGGGTGGTGTCGGGTGGGGGGGTGTTGTCGGCGCGGGAGGAGGTGTTGTGCGGTCTGTTCGCGGAGGTGTTGGGGGTTGAGCGGGTGGGGGTGGATGACGGGTTCTTCGATCTGGGTGGGGACAGCATCGTGGCGATTCGGTTGGTGGCTCGGGGGCGTGCGGCGGGGGTGGTGTTCTCGCCTCGGGATGTGTTCCGGTATCAGAGCGTGCGGGAGTTGGCCGCGGTCGCGGTCGAGGAACGGCAGCGGCGGGGCGAGCCGGAAGACGCGGGAATCGGATGGTTTCCAGCGACTCCGATCATGGCTTGGCTCGCGGAACGCGAAGGTCCTGTCGCCGGTTACCACCAGACGGTCGTCCTGCGGGTTCCTCCCGGGCTTGGGCTGGAGCGTCTGACGTCGGCGGTGCAGGTGGTGCTGGATCACCATGACGTGCTGCGGCTGCGGGTGTCGGCGGATGAGGGGTATGAGGTCGCTCCGCGGGGGGCGGTGGTGGCGGACGGGTGCGTGCGCCGGGTGGAGGTGTCGGGGGATCTGGCCGTCGCGGTGGCCGAGCAGGCGGCGCTCTCGCGGTCGGGGTTGGATCCGGTGGCCGGGCAGCTGGTCCGGGTGGCGTGGTTGGACGCCGGGCCGGAGGTGTCGGGGCGGTTGGTGGTGACGGTGCACCATCTGGCGGTGGACGGGGTGTCCTGGCGCATCCTGCTGCCGGACCTGTTCACCGCCTGGAACGCGACCCCCGAGAACGCGACCCCGCAAGCGGCAGTTCACGAGGAGGCCATCCACCGGGCGGCCCCGCGAGAGGCGACCGCTCAAGAAGGAACCGCGCCGGAAGCGGCCGCTCAGGAGGGGGCCACTCATCGGGGAACCGTCCCGGTGCTGGAGCCGGTGCCCACCTCCTTCCGTACCTGGGCACACCGCCTGCACGACGAGGCTCCCAACCGGGTCGGCGAACTCGACCACTGGGCCGAGATCCTCGACGGCCCCGATCCGCGTATCGGGCGCAGGTCCCTCGATCCGCGTCTCGACACCGCCGCGACGTTGCGCAGTCTCCGCCGTACCCTGCCTCCGGAGAGGGCCGAACCTCTGCTGGCGGCCGTCCCCGCCGCGTTCCACGGCCGGGTCAACGACGTGCTGCTCGCCGGGCTCGCCCTGGCCGTGACCCACTGGCGCAGGAGGCGCGGCGCCCGGGGCACCTCCGTCCTGCTCGACCTGGAGGGGCACGGCCGTGAGGAGATCTTCCCCGACGTCGACCTGTCCAGGACCGTGGGCTGGTTCACCACCATCCACCCCGTCAGGCTCGACCCGGGTCTGACCGGCTGGTCCGACGAGAGGGCCGCGGCTCAGGCGATCAAAAAGGTCAAGGAGCAGCTCAGAGCGCTGCCCGACCCGCTGGGTTACGGGATGCTCCGCCATCTCGCACCGGAGACCGCGCAGAAGCTCGCCGAGCTTCCCCGTCCGCAGATCGTGTTCAACTACCTCGGTCGGGTCGCGGTCACCGGAGGCGACTGGAACCTGGTTCCCACCGAGATCGGCGGCTACGACCCCGGAATGCCGGTGACCCACGTCCTGGAGGTCAACGTGACCACGCACGACCGGCCGGACGGCCCTCACCTGGAGGCCGTCTGGTCCTGGCCCGAGGGGGTGCTCGACGAGGCGGAGGTCGCCGAGCTGGCCGAGACCTGGTTCGAGGCGCTCGCCGGGCTGGCCGAGCACGGCGCGGGAGGACACACGCCGAGCGACCTCCTGGTCGACCTGGACCAGGGGGAGATCGACCGCATCCAAGCCGCGTGGGAGAAGCGTTGACGCAGGTCCAGGACATCCTCCCGCTCTCGCCGCTGCAGCAGGGCCTGTTCTTCCACGCCCTCCACGACGAGCACGACCTCTACACCGCGCAGGTCACCATCGACCTGGACGGCCCGCTGGACGTCCCCGCGCTCCGTGCCGCCGCCGCCAGGCTGCTCGAACGCCACTCCAACCTGCGCGCCGCCTTCTGGCACGAGGACCTCAGCCGGCCCGTCCAGGTCATCCCGGACAGTGTCGAACCGTCCTGGCGGGAGGTCGAGGGGGCAGATCCGGCCGCGGTGGCCGCGGAGGAGAGGGCACGCCCGTTCGACCTGGCGGTGCCGCCGCTCATCCGCTTCGTTCTCGTACGGCCGGAGCCCGGCAGGCACCGGCTGATCATCACCAACCATCACATCCTGCTCGACGGATGGTCCACCCCGCTGCTTGTCACAGAACTGCTGGCGCTCTATCTCGGTGTGGAGGCCCCGCCCGCGCCGCCCTACAGGAACTACCTGGCCTGGCTGTCCCGCCAGGACCGCGCCGCCGCGAAGGACGCCTGGGACCGGGCGCTGGAGGGCATTGACGAGCCGACGCTGGTGGCGCCCGCCGCGGGCGCGCCCGTGACGCCGGGCAAGGTCGCCACCGAACTGGGCGCCGACCTGACCGCCGCGCTGACCAGACTGGCCCGTCGCCGTGGCGTCACGGTCAACACGGTCCTGCAGGGAGTGTGGGGACTGCTGCTCGCCAAGCTGACCGGCCGCGAGGACGTCGTCTTCGGCGCGGTCGTATCGGGCCGCCCACCCGAGCTGCCCGGGGTCGAGCGCATGGTCGGCCTGTTCATCAACACCGTGCCCGTCCGGGTCCGGCTCCGGCCCGCCGAGCCCGTCGGTGAAATGCTGGAACGCCTCCAGGACGAGCAGGCGGAGCTGATGCCCCACCATCACCTGGGGCTGACCGAAATCCAGCGCGGCATCCTGTTCGACACCGTCACCGTGCTGGAGAACTACCCGTTCGATCCCTCCACCGCCGGTACCGCCCTTGGCGAGGTCCGGCTGACCGGCTTCGGCTCGACAGACGCCCACCACTACCCTCTCGCCCTCGCCGCCGTCCCCGGCGACCGCCTCACCCTGCGGCTGGACCACCGCCCCGACCTGTTCAGCACCGCCGAGGCCCGGCGGCTGCTCGACCGGATGAGCCTGCTGCTCACCGCGATCGTCACCGACCCGGACACGCCGGTCGGCCGGATCGGCATCCTTGACGTCGCCGAGCACAGACAGGCCGTCGAGGAGTGGAACGAAACCGGCGCACCGGTGCCGCGCCGTACGTTGCCCGAGCTCTTCGAAGCCGCCGTCGCCCGTGACCCCGAGGCCACCGCGCTGGTCCACCTCGGCGAGAGTGTCACGTACGGGCAGCTCAACGGCCGCGCCAACCGTCTGGCTCGGCTGCTGACGGCCGAGCACGGAATCGGCCCCGAGCGGTTGGTGGCGCTGAGGCTGCGCCGTTCCGCCGATCTGGTGGTCGCGGCGCTGGCCGTGCTGAAGGCGGGCGGTGCGTACCTGCCCGTGGACCTCGGCTACCCGGAGGAACGGGTCGCCTACATGCTCGCGGACGCCGCCCCCGCCCTGGTGATCGACGCCGACTGGCTGGCCGGGGTCGACACCTCCGGATACGTGGAGTCCGATCCGGGTGTGCCGCTCGTGCCGGAGAGTCCGGCGTACGTGATCTACACCTCTGGTTCGACGGGGCGGCCCAAGGGTGTCGTGGTCACCCATGCCGGCATCGCCGCCCTCGCCTGCTCGCAGGTCGACAGATTCGGGATCACTCCGGACAGCCGTGTTCTGCACTTCGCCTCGCCGAGCTTCGACGCCTCGGTCATGGAACTGCTGATGGCCTTCGCGGCCGGGGCCGCCCTTGTCATTCCTCCTTCCGGCGCCTACAGCGGAGCCGCGCTGGCCGATGCCCTGCGGGATGCGCGGGTCACCCATGCCCTGATCCCCCCGGCGGCCCTGGCGGGGGTTCCGGAGGTCCCGCTGCCCCACCTGCGGACTCTGATCGTCGGCGGGGACGCCTGCGCGCCGAATCTGGTGGACACCTGGGCCCCCGGCCGTCTGATGATCAACGCGTACGGCCCGACAGAGGCGACCATCGCCGCCACCATGAGTGCCCCCCTGAAGGCGGGTGAGATCCCGCCGATCGGTTCGCCGGTGCGCGACGCGCGGGCGTACGTGCTGGATTCGTGGCTGCGGCCGGTTCCGGCCGGGGTGGAGGGGGAGCTGTACCTGGCCGGGCCCGGTCTCGCGCGGGGGTATCTGGGGCGGGCCGGGTTGACGGCGGAGCGGTTCGTGGCGTGTCCGTTCGGTGGTTGTGGTGGGCGGATGTATCGGACGGGGGA
>NZ_JBFAOJ010000204.1:0-4566 GCF_040675205.1 Streptosporangium sp. NPDC049644
CAAGACACTCGGCTGGCGCACTCCAGCCGACGTTTTTGATCAAGCTCTGGCACTATGACTATCCGTCACCGTTGCGATGATCACTCGAATTCACCCCGGTTGAAAATTGACCCCCTGCATATGAGTTGATCTTCTACTGCTCGTCGGTGACGGCAGTCGGGACGCGACCGAGGTCGCGGTCTTTGAGCCGGTAGCTGTCGCCCTTCAAGGCGATGACTTCGGCATGGTGAACGAGCCGGTCGATCATCGCGGCGGCCACCACCTCGTCGCCGAACACCTCGCCCCAACGCCCGAACTGCTTGTTCGAGGTGACAACCAGCGACGCCCGTTCATAGCGGGACGACACCAACTGGAAGAACAGATTCGCTGCCTCCGGCTCGAACGGGATGTAGCCGACCTCATCGACCACGAGCAGCGGATAGCGGGCCAGCCGCTGCAACTCGCTCTGCAACCGGCCAGCGTGATGAGCCTCAGCCAGCAGCGCAACCCAGTGCGCGGCGGTAGCGAACAGCACCCGATGCCCGGCCTGACAGGCCCGGATCGCCAGACCGATCGCCAGATGGGTCTTGCCAGTGCCCGGCGGGCCGAGAAAGATCACGTTGTCCCTCGCGGTGACGAAGTCCAACGTGCCAAGGTGCGCGATGCTCTCGCGTTTGAGCCCGCGCGCATGCTCGAAGTCGAACTCCTCCAGACTCTTGCGAGCCGGGAACCGGGCCGCGCGAATCCGGCCCTCCCCACCATGAGATTCGCGAGCCGATACCTCGCGCTGCAGACAGGCGACCAGGAACTCCTCATAGGCCCAGGACTCGGCGCGGGCGCGCTCGGCCAGCCGCGCCACCGACTCACGCAACGTCGGCGCTTTCAACGCCCGGGTGAGAAACGCCACTTCCGCTGCCAGGTCACGCGAACTGCTCTTGCCGGCCATCACCCCCTCACCGCCAATTCAGTCCATTCAGTGCCCGAGCAGACATCATGGGCGTCATGGAAATGGAACCTGACCTGCCGACCGTGAACCTGAGACTGTGGCGTGCCGATGCGATCGTGTTGTTCGACTGGCTGAACAACACCGATCTGAACACCGTGCCGATCACACACCCAGCGCAAAAACAGGCACTGGCCGACCTGCAGTCCCAATTCGAATGGGCCACCGATGTCGACATCACCGAATCGACCGCCGAGGAGATCGCCGCCGCGCAGCAAGAGGTCGCCAAGGACATGGGCTGGTAGAAATCCGGGGCGCCTCACGCCGCACCTCCCTCGGCATCCAGGCCCAGCGCGGCGTCGTAGTCGGTCAAGCGCCGCTGCTCGACCTCGGCCTCGCTCACCGGTCGCACCACGTTGACCCGCTCGCGGCGCAGCACCCGCGCCGCCTCTACATGAACCGCATCCGACAGCGTTTGATGAACAGCCCAGACCCGTTCGTGATCAGCGACGCTCTTGCCGTCACAAAACGCCCTCACCTGCACCAGGTCGGCGACGACCTCGATGCGGCGTCCGATCACCGCCGGATGCACCGAGTAGTCGTTGGCGTCCAGACGGACGTAGTGGTCACGAGCCAGCCGGGTGGACCGCCGCCAGCCAACCGCCGGAGCCACCGGCGGCAGTGTGAGCATCCCAGCCCGATCCGCGGCGATCCGCTCGGTTGCCGCGCAGCCCAGCACCCGCCGCATCCGGGTGTTGGCGGTGGCGATCCACGGCTGCAACTGCGCGTTGAAGTCCTGCGGCGAGGCGAAGGCGCGGCCGGGCAGAAACGACCGTTCCAGGTAGTCATGACACCGCTCGACCAGGCCCTTGGCCTCGGGGTCGCGCGGCTTGCAGATCAGCACTTTGGCCCCCAGCATCCCGCGAAACGCCTGGCAGTCGGCGGTCAGCTCCGAGCGGCCGGCCCGCCACCGCCCGATCGCGCCTTCCCCGTCCCAAACCAGAACCCGCGACACCGCCCCCAGCGCCTCGAGCAGCTGCCACCAGCCGGCCAGCAGGTCCTCGGCCTTGCGGGTCGGGATCAGCACCGCCGACATCCACCGCGAATAGCCGCACACCATCGTCAGCACCGGCAACTGCACGCTCTTGCGGACCTGGCCGAACCCGACCGGCACGCTGATCGGAGGGAACCACAGGTCACACTGGGCGATCTCCCCAGCGACATACGCGGTCCGCCCGGCCGGATCCGGCGGCAGATAGACCGGCCGCAGCTGCGCGACGCGTTCCTTGAGAACGGTGATGCCGCGACTCCACCCGATCCGCTCGGCGATCACGGTGGCGGGCATCGTCGGATACGCCTTCAGTAATTCCCTGATCCTCGGCTCGACCTCGTCCACGATCGACCTGACCGATCGGCGCACGTACTTCGGCGGCCCGTCACTACCGATCGCGGCCCGCACCGTGTTCCTGGAAACCCCCATCACCCGCGCGATCGCCTTGATCGGCATTCCCTCCGCTCGATGAAGCCTGCGGATCTCCGCCCAATCCTCCACGGATAACACCCCTATCCTCCCCGGCTCGCCTGGAGCCAGGATCGTCTGGGGGGTCAGATTTCGAGCGGCGACACAGGGTCAGTTTTCAGGCGGCGTCGACACCCCACGCCCGTGGGGGTGAGCCGATCAGCGTCCAGATCAGCTCTGGTTCGCTGAGGTCTTCCCCATGCCCGTGGGGGTGAGCCGGGCGAGCCCGGACAGGCAGGCAAGGACACGGTGTCCTCCCCACGCCCGTGGGGGTGAGCCGGCATCCAGGACGGCGACGCGGAATGTTGCCTCGTCCTCCCCACGCCCGTGGGGGTGAGCCGCAGTCCTGTTGTGCGAGTTTCGCCGTTTGCTGGTCCTCCCCACGCCCGTGGGGGTGAACCGGTGCGGATGGAGCTGAGACGGCCGGCGTTGGCGTCCTCCCCACGCCCGTGGGGGTGAGCCGGGTGTGCAGACCCGCCCGGATGGCTGGCCCCAGTCCTCCCCACGCCCGTGGGGGTGAGCCGTGGCCGCCGTCGAGGACGCTGATGTCCCGGGTGTCCTCCCCACGCCCGTGGGGGTGAGCCGACTGACCCGTACCTAGAGATCGAGTGGCACGCGTCCTCCCCACGCCCGCGGGGGTAGCAGAGGCGGGCGTTCCCTGAGCTTTGAGGTCCCCCGAAGCTCTCACCAGGAAGATCAGGCTACCGCTGGGGTGTGCCGGTCCGCAGCCACGACGGCAGCAGCACCTGCACGACCGGGAGCGCCATCACCCGGGCCACACCGCCAGCGACCGCGAGCGCCCCCGCCACCCAAGGCAGTGCCTCCGGGATCCCGGAGGCGGTCACGATCATCGGTAGTGCCATGGCGATCCCGACGCCGGTCTGTAAGATCGTGCGCAACGCCCGCTTGGTGTCGTCCTTCATACGCTTTCCCTTCGGGGGCAGCCTGCTTGTGGCGGCACGTTCGAGACTCACATCGACGAGGTGCGGCGGGCGGGCTCGCCCGCCACGCGCAACGAACGCGGTCTCTGATCAGGCGTGGTCATTGACGTCGAGCCGGATCGTGATCCCGGAGATGGCAGCCTCGATCCGGCGAACGAGAGCCTCCACGTCGATCTCGCCGTCCCGTTGGGCAAGCGCGCCGGCGAGCTCGCGGATGGTGGCGTTCTGCGCGTCGAGCCGGGCGAGGATCTCCCGGTCCCGGGCGTAGCCGTCCTTGGTGTACGCCCAGATCTGCCGGAACGCGGTCCGGGGGTCGACCTTCTGGCCCGGGTCGAGGATCTTCTCCCGGGCGGCCCACACATCCGCGGGGACGGTGTGCGTGAACCGCTCGTACACGGCGTCGGCGATCTCTTTCGCGGTCGGCATGTCATCTCTTGCGATCAGCCGGGCGATCTCGGCCCGGAAGGTGTTCATGTTGATCGAGTGCGGGTTGGGCTTGGCGGTGTTGACCTCCTTGTGTCCCTTCACCACCGAAGCCGGGAGGCGAAACTCCTCGCACAGGCGCGCGCATAACTTCCGGTAGGCATCGAGCTGCACGGATGGCCACGGCTGTCGGCCGTCGTTCTCCGCTTCGATCCCGAGGCTGCTGGAGTTGTCATGCCGCGCCGAGGTCGACGGGGCGTTATGCCAGCACCATCCGGCCGCGATCACGTAGATGCGGCCCGAGCGGCCGAGCCCGAACTGGCTGAGCGGTCCGTCCAGGCCTGGCCGTCCGTCGCGCACGACAGCGGGGGAGGGGCGGGTGCACGTCGTGGACGGTCGCCGAACCACGGTTCTCAGCTCTGTATGTTTCGTCGCCGTACATGAACTGTCCCGCCCGGCCTCCGGGCGGCAGCTCATCAACATGATCGATCACTCTGGTAACGACCGATAACCGGATCGTGCGGATAAAACACGTTGCGGACGATTCCCGAAACCCGGCATCCTTCACTCAGAGCAGTCGAGCTTCACGAGGAGAGGTCATGCGCCGTCATCACGGTCGGAGCTGTCGCGTCATGCGCGCTCGTCGCCGTATGCGCATGCCCCGGGAGGCTCGCGAGTGACATCTACTGTCACGACGCGAGCCGTGCCGGCCCACGGGGTGACGGGCGGCTTTTTTAATGGGGGGGGGGGGTGGTGGTGTT
>NZ_JBFAOJ010000205.1:0-4517 GCF_040675205.1 Streptosporangium sp. NPDC049644
ACCCCCAACGACTCCCACACCGCCGCCAGCGACACCATCACCGCGAACGAGGTCGGCTGCACCACATCCACCCGATCCAGCGAAGGCGCACCCTCGGTCTGCCGGACCACATCCAGCAACGACCACTCCACGAACGGCTCCAACGCCGCCGCACATTCGGCCATCCGCCCGGCGAACACCCCCGACTCCTCCAGCAAAGCAGCACCCATCCCCACCCACTGCGCCCCCTGACCCGGGAACACCCACACCGACTTCCCATCCACATCGGCCACACCTTGAATCACACCCGCCGTGGGCTCACCGGAAGCCACCGCCGCCAGCCCCGCCAGCAAGCCCTTGCGATCCTCGCCCACCACCACCGCACGGTGCTCGAACACTGACCGCGACACCACCAGCGACGACCCCACATCCACCGGGTCAAGCTCACCGGCCGCCCGCACGTGCGCCAGCAATCGCCCGGCCTGCGCCCGCAGCGCCTCCTCGGTCTTGCCCGACACCACCCACGGCACCACACCCGCGGCCGGAGCCCGGTCCTCGCCACGCGACTCCGTTTCAGAAGCCTCCGGCCCCTGCTCAAGGATCAGGTGTGCGTTGGTACCGCTGATCCCGAACGACGACACACCCGCCCGGCGCGGACGACCGGTCTCCGGCCACTCCGTCGACTCGGTCAGCAACTCCACCGCGCCCGAGGCCCAGTCCACATGCGACGACGGCTCATCCACGTGCAACGTCCGAGGCAGCACCCCGTGCCGCAGAGCCATGACCATCTTGATCACACCCGCCACACCGGCCGCCGCCTGCGTGTGACCCAGGTTCGACTTGATCGACCCCAGCAGCAGCGGACGGTCCTCGTCCCGATCCTGACCATAGGTGGCCAGCAGGGCCTGGGCCTCGATCGGGTCGCCCAGCGTCGTTCCCGTACCGTGCGCCTCGACCGCGTCCACCTCGGACGCCGAGAGCCCGGCCCCGGCCAGTGCCTGGCGGATCACCCGCTGCTGCGACGGACCGTTCGGCGCCGTCAACCCATTGGACGCACCGTCCTGGTTCACCGCCGACCCGCGCACCACCGCGAGCACCTGGTGACCGTTGCGGCGGGCGTCCGACAGGCGCTCCAGCACCAGCATGCCCACCCCCTCGGAGTAGTTGGTGCCGTCCGCCGCGTCAGCGAAGGACTTGCACCGGCCATCGCCTGCCAGCCCACCCTGGGCGCTGAAGCCGATGAACACCGCCGGGGTGGCCATCACGGTCACACCACCCGCAAGCGCCAGGTCGCAGTCACCCGAGCGCAGCGCCTGCGCCGCCATGTGCATCGCCACCAGCGACGACGAACACGCGGTGTCCACCGTCACCGCCGGACCCTCCAGACCCAGCGCGTACGAAATCCGGCCGGTCGCGACGCTGCCCGCAGTGCCGGTGCTGATGAAGCCCATCGCCTCCGGCGGGAGTTCGGCGCTCATCCCGTAGTCGTGATACATCACACCGGCGAACACGCCGGTGCGGCTGCCGCGCAACGAGGTCGGGTCCACGCCCGTCCGCTCGATCGCCTCCCATGACGTCTCCAGCAGCAGGCGCTGCTGCGGGTCCATCGCCAGTGCCTCACGCGGCGAGATCCCGAAGAACCCAGGATCGAACTGCGTGGCGCTCTCCAGGAAGCCACCCTCGCGCACATAGTCCAAGCTGTACGACGCCCCCAGATCCCAACCCCGCGTGGTCGGAAACTCGGAGATCCCGTCCCCGCCCTCGGCCACCAGCCGCCACAGATCCTCCGGAGAGGCGACCTCACCCGGGAAACGGCACGCCATGCCCACGATCACGACCGGATCGTTCGTTACCGGCACCACCATCGCGGGAACCGTCACATCGGCGTCCTCGCCGAACAGTTCGGCCAGCAGGAAGTCCGCCAGCACGGCCGGCGTCGGGTAGTCGAACACCATCGTCGCCGGCAACCGCAGCCCGGTCGCGGCGTTCAGCCGGTTGCGCAACTCGACCGCGGTGAGGGAGTCGAAGCCCAGCTCGCGGAACTCCCGCCGCACCTCCACCGTGTCGGACGAGGCATGGCCCAACACCATGGCCGCCTCGACGCGCACCAGATTCACCAGAACCTCGGCGCGCTCGACCGCCCCCAGCGGAGCCAACCGCTGCAGCAACGTCGCGGCCACCACCGAGCCCGACGCCGATCGCCGACCGCTCCGCACCAGACCCCGCAACAACGCCGGCACCTCGCCGTAAGTGCGCATTGACGGAAGGTTCAGCCGAACCGGAACCAGCACCGCGTGCTTCAGCGCGACAGCGGCCTCGAACAGCGCGAGGCCCTGCTCCACCGACAGCGGCGGCATGCCCGTACGGGTGATCCGCTGCATATCGATATCGCCCAGCGTTCCGGTCAATCCGGTGTCCTGGGTCCAGGGCCCCCAGGCCAGTGACAGCGCGGGCAGTCCCTCGGCCCGGCGCACCTGCGCCAAGGCGTCCAAGAACGTGTTCGCGGCCGCGTAGTTGCCCTGTCCAGCGGAGCCCATGACGCCCGACAGGGACGAGTACGTGATGAACGCCGCCAGATCCAGTTCCCGGGTCAGCTCGTGCAGATGCCAGACGGCGTTGACCTTGGGCCGCAGCACCGTCTCCAGCCGCTCCGGCGTCAACGACGGAATCGTGCCGTCGGCCAGCACACCGGCGGTGTGGATCACCGCGGTCAGCGGGTGCCCGGCATCGATCCCGGACAGCAGAGCCGCCACCTGATCCCGATCCGCCATGTCACAGGCGGCGACCGTGACCTCGACACCATGCGCGATCAACTCCGCCCGCAACTCCAGCGCACCCGGAGCGTCCAGACCCCTGCGGCTGGTCAGCAGCAGATGCCGCACCCCACGCTCGGCCACCACATGCCGGGCCAGACTGCCCCCCAGACCACCGGTCCCACCAGTGATCAACACCGTCCCGTCCGGATCCCACGACCGTCCGGCCTCCTCCACAGGCGCCACCCGGGCCAGGCGAGGCACCCGAATCCCGTCCTCACGCACCGCCACCTGCGGCTCACCCGAGGCCAGCACCCCGGCCGGCACCGACGACGACAACTCACCATCACCATCGACATCGACCAGCACGAACCGGCCCGGATTTTCCCACTGCGCCGACCGCACCAGACCCCACACCGCCGCACCCGCCAGATCCGCGACCACATCACCTTCCCGCGCCTCGACCGCACTCCGGGTCACGAACACCAGACGCGAAGCCTCGAACCGCTCATCGGCCAACCAGCGCTGCAGCAGGCCCAGGACCTGTGCCACCACCGCGTGCGTCGACTCCACCACGTCCTCGGCATCGGCCGATCCCACAGCGACCATGACCACATCCGGCACCGGATCCAGCAGGGCCAGGTCCGAGAGGGCTTCCCCGGTGAGTTCGGCCACGTCCAGTTCGGTGTCGGATGCCGGCGTCTCAATAGAGGGCGTCCACTCCAGCCCGAACAACGCGTCCCGCTCCACTCCCGGGGTGCTACCGGCGGCGGCGAGCTGGTCGGTTGAGACCGGGCGCAGCACCAGCGACCGCGCCGACACCACCGGCTCCCCGGCGAAGTCCATCGCGCTCAGCGATACCGCGTCCTCGCCCACCTTGGCCAGTCGCACCCTCAGCAGCGTCGCCCCACTCGCGTGCAGGCGCACCTCATCCCAGGAGAACGGCAACCGCGTACCCGCTGCGGCATCCAGCCCGGCGAAGCTCACCGCGTGCAACGCCGCGTCCAGCAGCGCCGGATGCACCCCGAACGAACCCGCGTCCGATTGCGCCTGCTCCGGCAGCGCGACCTCGGCGAACACCGCGCCATCGGCACCCAGCCAGGCCGCCCGCAATCCCTGGAACACCGGGCCATAGGCGAGCAAACCTTCGGCCAGCTGGTCATAGAGGCCGTCCAGCGCGATCGCGGTCGCGCCGGTCGGGGGCCACGTCGCCGTGTCGAACGGCACGACGGCCCGGCTGCCCGTGGCGAGCGTGCCGGTGGCATGCCGTACCCACGGCACCTCCTCGGCCGCGTCCGCCGAACGGGCGTAGATGCTCACGCTCCGCCGGCCGGTCTCCTCCGGCGCGCCCACCGCGATCTGGACCACGACCGCGTCATCCTCGCCCAGCACCAGCGGAGCGTCCAGGATCAACTCCTCGACCACCTCGCAGCCGACCTGGTCACCCGCCCGGATCGCCAGCTCCACGAACCCGGTACCCGGGAAGAACACCATCCCGGCCACCACGTGATCGGCCAGCCACGGATGCGACGACAGCGACAACCGCCCGGTCAGCAGCACCCCGTCCGAGTCGGCCAGGCCCACCGCCGCACCCAGCAGCGGATGACCCGTCGCGGCCAACCCCAGCACCCGAGCATCACCGCTCTGCTTGGCGTTCGGCCAGAACCGCTGATGCTGGAAGGCGTAGGTGGGCAGGTCGACCCGCCGCCCGCCGGTCAGCATCTGCTGCCAGTCCACCTTCGCCCCACGGACGAACAGCTCGGCCGCCGAGACCAGCACCCGCTC
>NZ_JBFAOJ010000206.1:0-4357 GCF_040675205.1 Streptosporangium sp. NPDC049644
GCCGATGCTGGACCGCCGGCAGAGGGGCGCCTTCGGCGGGTCCACCGCCGGACTGGACCTCGCCGAGCTGGCCGCCGCGGTGCGCGCGATCCTCGACCAGGGCACGGTGAGCAGGCCCGAGCTCGGCAGGGCGCTGGCCGAACGGTGGCCCGGACGCGACAGGAAGGATGCGGCGACGTTGGTCGTCAAGCTCTTCGAACCCCTGGCCGGACAGGACGAGGCCGCCGTGACCGAGGAGGGCCTCCGCCTGCTGCGCTTCGCGGCCGCAGACGCCGACGGGCGTCGGCGCAGATTAGCGGGATAGACGGAACATGCCTGTCAAAAACGGACGATGCGACCACCGGGCAATTGACGCTGATCGATGCTCCGACAGCACGATCATCGCCCATGGCACCTGCCGACCAATCAGGAAATAATGGACAATTTGCCCCTATTCTATACATTTCACAATCGGTCCCCGCCCGGCTACGGACGCCGCTATAACGCGACCAATTCTGAACACGAGGGCAACAATTTCCTTACCGGTGTCCGCCTGGGGTGATCGAGAGGCCACCCTGGAACCATGTCAAATGCGGCGGGAGAGCAGGAGCGAGCGCTCGGTTCACGGCAGCGGCGGGCAGTGTGGATCGCCGCGAGCGTGGCGTTGCTGGTCCTACTGGGAATGGGGCTGACCTGGATCTTGGTCGACCCACTCGATCTGCAGAAGGACATACTGGAAATGCTGAGCCAACGGGCCAGCGTGATCGGCACGTTCACGGGCGCGGGCGGACTGGTCGTCGCGATGCTGGCGTTGCGCGCGCAACTGCGGAGCCGACCCGTCGACGACGGCGCCTCCACCACGGGGACACCCGAGCCCGCCCGCGCCCCCCGACGTCGTACGGTCCTGCTGATCGCGGCCGTGTCGGCTGTCATGGTGACCACCCTGATCGTCCTCGTCGTCGTATCGGATGCGTCGGTTCGCTACGAGGCCGAGGACGGCCCTTGCAGCAATGCGTTGCGCCTTCACAATATCGACGGCGCATCGAACAACGCTTCGATGGGCCATTTGAACTTCCCGGACAGCTGGGTCGAAATCAAGGTGTACGCGCCCAGGACCGACACCTATAGAGTGAACGTGCGATATAGCGCCGCAGACGGCAACGCGCGGCAGTACGTGACGGTGAATGGCTCACGCCAGGGCAAACTGAATTATCCGACTACTCTCACCTGGACAAACTGGTCGCGCGCGTCGCTCGAGCTAAAGCTGAACCACAAATGGAACACGCTGCGATTCCAGCACGACCACGGATCGTTTGCGGCCGAGCTGGACTACGTCGAGGTAGTTGGCAGCGACCCGGTTCACGATATCCCCGCCGTCGAAGACTGCGTCCCGCCCGCGAAAATTGGGTGATCTTGATCGGGATCAGCTCCACCTGCGGTGGGCGGCGGATGAGCTCGCCAGAGATCCCCCGATCTCTCGCATACATGGCCACTGATCGTCAGCGACCGGCCACACCGGCCGGAGTTCCTCGTTCCTGCCCCGCTCGTCTCAGGGACATCCATCGACGACGGCCTTGCCGCGTTGCGCAGGACACCCGCATCTCAAGTGCGAATCAGCCTCCGGCATAGGTTCGGCGAAGCCCCCCCCGGCCGCGCTCGCTGTCAACGGACTGACGGAAGACGGGGAGCGCCGACATGGGCCACATCATCAAGACCAAGGCGGGCACCTACCGGGCGAACCGGCGTGACCAGGCCGACCGGCAACGCTCGAAGACCTTCGCCACCAAGAAGACCTTCGCCACCAAGCGGGAGGCGGCGGCCTTCCTCACCGAGATCAACAGCTCGCTCAACCGAAGAGCCTACGTCGACCCGAAGGGGAAACGACCTCATAGCCTCTGAACAGCAAAAAAGGCCCGGTTCCATGATCTGGAATCGGGCCTTTCGTCTTGTGGGGCGTTCACGAGTGTGGTTGAGCAGTGACGATGACGGCCTCACGAAGATCGCTTCCCAGGATGGTCGTGATCGTTTCCCAGCCGAGCACTCAGGGGTTCAGCGTGCCGCGTCGGGCATGCGGACCGCTATGTACGGATGTGGTTGCTCCAGCCACTCGCTGGTCAGCCTTGCTCCTGTGGTCTGGTCGATCACCGCGAGCATGGCGGCCTGCCAGTCGTAGCCCTCGCCGCGTTCCTCGAAGTCGACGAAGAAGTCCGTCATCGCCTGCAGTTCAGGCCATTGGCCGATACCGGCATAGTCGTCCGGGCGCCCGGGACAGAATGAGTCGATCGCCAGGACGAACTCGCCTCCGGCCGCGAAACTCAGCCTGTTGTGGAGGTTGACGTTCCACCAGGCGCTGTAGGCGCAGGCTCCCTGGCTGAGCCGCCGGAGCACGGCGGGCATTGATCCGAGGTAGCCGCCCTCCACGAGCATGGCGGCGGATCCGCACCAATCAGCGATCACGGGATTGTCGGTTTCGTAGGGGAGCATGACAGCTTTGGGCAGCGCCGGCTCATGGAGCTGGTGCGGCGCATCTCCGCTGAGCCGGGCGGCGAGCTGGTGCAAAGGGAGCGCTTGGCCACTGTCTGGGACCACTACGGTCCAGCACATGGCCACGTCGAGCCATGGCTGGCTATAGCGGAGTTGCCGGTAGTGCTGCACTCGGCTGCTGACCGGTCTTCACACATCGCTCCCTTGTTCGCCGGAAACGGATCTTTACGATCCTCACAGGGGCCGCATGCGACTGGTAGATCGTCGCGTCGTTGGTGAGGCCGTGGACAGATCTTGCAGTCCCGGGGTCATCGACGCCATTGCCGCCTACAGTGTGAAGTCGCAGCCAACTCACCCGGCTATGTCAACACGTCCACAAACCGCCCTCTCAAAACTCACCTACAAGCGCTGCCCGTTCAGACCGGCAGACCAGCAGCGAGGCGAGGGCGGCTCGCGTTGGTGTACCGCATCAAATTTTCTCGGGCCTCACTGGGGCATGTCCCGTGGATCTACTGCCGTGCTGCGCGTCAGCCCAGGGTCAACGGTAGCGGTCCAGCTCCCACGGATCGTGAGCACTGATGACCGAGACCTCATCGCCGTGGTCGCGGACGAGTTCGCGCAGTCGGGCCTGAGTGCCGAGCCGGAGGTCATGGTGGACTTCCGAACTGGTCTGCACGAGGTCGAGAAGGGGGTGCGGATGCGGATTTCTGTCGAGTTCCCGGTGGTAGTAGTAGGCGTCACCGCAGTGCAGGAGCCAGCGATCGCCTTCGCGCACGGCGACTCCGGTATGGCCGGCGGTATGACCGCCGAGTGGGACCAGCCGGATCTCCGGCGGCAGGCCCTTCGGCTGGACGGAGGTGAACCCGAACCATTCCTCGCCCGGCACGGGGGTGTAGGGGACCCACTTCGGGCCGTGTGCCCAGTGGGCCGGACGGTAGCGGAAGCTAGGCGCCTCGGTGGTCGCTGCTTCGAGTTCGGCGGCAAGGACATGGACCTGGGCATCTGGGAAGTCGGGTAGGCCACCGCAATGGTCTACGTCGAGGTGGGTCACGATGATGTGGCGTACATCGCCGGGAGAATATCCCAGCCGGGCGACTTGGCGAATGGCGGTCTCCTCCTCGGCCAGTACGGGTTGAGCCATCTCGACCCAGTCGGAGCCGAGGGTGTCGCCTGGGTTGCGGACGTCGTCGAGGCCCAGGCCGGTCTCGATGAGGACCAAGCCGTCAGAGTCGGTCTCGACCAGCAGGCAGTGATTGACGGCGTGCGCAGGAGCCGGGCCGTCGTAGGTGGCCTCGATCTGCCGTACGGACCCGCAGTTGAGGTGATGGATGTTCATGGCGGTTAGTCTGTGACTTGAAGCGCGGTTCAAGTCAAGGGGGATATGGTGGTCGAGTCGCTGCTGGACATCGCCGAAGTGGCCGAGCGTTCCGGGCTGGCGCCTTCGGCGCTGCGGTTCTATGAGAACAGAGGCCTCATCGCCTCGGCGGGTCGCAACGGCCTGCGCCGCGCCTATCGGCCCGACGTTCTCGAGCGCCTCGCACTCATCGCCTGCGCCCGCGGTGCCGGGTTCACGATCGCCGAGATCGCCAGGTTCCTGCTGGCCACACCCGACGACACCAAGCTGCGTGCACACATGGCGGAGAAGGCGTCGGCACTGGAGGAGGACATCGCCCGGCTCACTCGGATGCGCGACGGTCTCCACCATGCCTCGACGTGCATGCACGAACCGCTCGTAGAGTGTCCTGACTTCAAGCGCACATTCGAAAGCTCAGCTGATCATATGCGGTCTGGGACGCCGGACCCCTCCCTGCCAAACTAGACAGAGGTAACAAAAAGGTACATAACTCTGTATCGAGGGCGGGGAAGGAGACATCCCTTCGTGGGAGCACGACAA
>NZ_JBFAOJ010000207.1:0-4161 GCF_040675205.1 Streptosporangium sp. NPDC049644
GCCACCGACTCGACCGCTTCCCGCCATGCCGGGTCGTGTAGACATCCGGTCCGGGTGAGCCGGTCGGCGAGGTCACGGCGAAGCCGGGCCGCCAGGGTGGGCGTGCCATGAACGGTCACTGTCGTTCCTCCAGGAGCAGATCGGCGAGGGCTGCGGCGATCGGCAGGCCGGTAACGTCTTCCAGCCGGCCCCACTGCCCGTTGGGGTTGCACTCAAGGAACATCCGAGCACCCTCGGTGGTGAGCGCGAAGTCGAATGTCGTGATCGGTGGGAGTCTGCCTGCCCAGCTCGATCTTGCTGACCTTGGACGCCTGCCACCCGGCCTGACCGGTGAGCTCCCTGCCGCTCAGACCTGCGTCCAGCCGGACCTCTCGCAGCCTGAAGCCCAGTGATTCGCGTGCCTGGCGGATGTCACTCGACACGCTTCACGAATTCATGGCGGCCCGCTGGGCGGCGAACACGGCCGCCATCGGCACCAGGTCGGCTGCCTCCACGGCGGTCGGTCCCGTTCCTGCCTGCTGATCAGGAGTGTGTTCGGGTACAAGTCGTTTCCAAGAGGGTGCGCCCATCCTGCGGGGCATGTACAACACATGCGGGGCTCTGAAGCATGACCGACAAAGCTAAGCCCGGCAAAAAGCCGTGGTGGTATGTCCTGCTGGCTGTGCTGGTCGGCCTCGGGGGTCCGATCTACTTGGTGACGGACCTGGTCCTGTTCGTGGTGGAGGCGTCTCAGCCGTGCGTGTCACCGCCCACAGGCACCTGGCCGCCGACTGCCGCCCGCACCGAGACCTTCATCGACTTGCCGCTCATCGCGGCGGACATGCCCCGTACCTTCCCCGGCCCGGACGAGGAGTCCGTCATCGTCGCGGTCTACCAGACGCCCGGCGAGAAAAAGGTCCAGGTATGGCGGCGCTACCCAGAACATACAGACCCGGTCGCCTCACTCGACGAGGAACTGCAGCAGTCCGGTAGCGAGACGGTCAGGGGCAGATCCGGCACCAAAAGCATCGATGCCTGCGCCGAGGGAATCGTGGCGATGCCTACCAGTCCTCTCGGTGGCGCGGCGGCCTGCTACCCGTCCCAGTTCAGCGACGCGAAGACCTACATCTACGAGCCGGGGGCGGTATGTCTTTTCTTCGACCGGTGGTCCGGGGCGGAACTGGAGGGGCCGGACATGACCGTGAGCGAGCTGGCCGAGCTGATGTCCCGCCTGCGACCCGCCATCCAGGTCCCGCGCACCCCGTGACCGTCCCCCTCGCCGGGTACCGCGCGTTATCTCTGGCCTGTGACCCCGTATTTCCGCGACGCCCACCGCTCCGAGCCGAGGGTACGAGCCTGTCCTTCAGAGGCAGGTCAGCAGGAGCGATGCCGCACCCATGCTCGCCCGGCCTCGGCGGCCCGCGCTCGGAAATCGCGCCCTTCCTCCGGGCCGAACCGCGCCTTGTACAGGCGGAACATCGTCCACAGCGCGGCCAGGCCGGTCACCGCGTCCACGGGCGCGGACCGCCAGGCCGGCACCCGGGCCAGCAGCGCCTCGGTCTGCTCCGGGGTGTGACCCGCCTCGACGAGGCGGGGAGCGAGCATGACCGCGTCCACCCACGCGGCACCGCGCACCGCGAACGCCCAGTCGATGACGTACGTTTTCCCGCCATCGATCCGGAAGTTCCCGGGGTGCAGGTCGTAGTGGAGCAGGGTGTCACCATCCAGCGCCTCGGGGTTGAACCTGCCGAGCGCCGTCTCGTACATACTCCGGTACGGCAGCTCCCCGGAGAGCAGGCTCGCGGCCTTGGCCTGGAGGCCCGCGATGTTCACCGCGACCTCCGGAAGCCCGCCGGGGCACGGGGTGAGCGCCTCGTTCAGGACGACCAGGGTGTCCAGCACCAGCGGCACATCCGGCGAACCGGGCGACAGATCGGCGTCCCGGCCGTCGACGTACTCGTGCAGCAGCACGATCCATCCGTCCACTTCGCCGCTCCAGCGCAGGCGGGGGGTGGGGAGGCCGGGTGGCAGTACGGCGCCGACTCGTCGTTCCCGCTCGTACAGGGTCGCGGCCGGGCCGGCGGTGGGGACGGCCTTGAGGAAGACGATCCTGTAGTCATCGGTGTACAGGCGGGCAGTGAGCCCTGGCATGAGTCCCTTGGTCACGGGTTCGGCCTTGAGGACATGGCCGACCTGCCGCTCGACGGTGGCGCGCACGTTGCTGGGGAGGTCGTCCCACTGGGGTTTCATGGTCAGCTCTCCCTCGGGTCGTCTGCGCAGCCCGCGTAGCACTGGCTGCATTCGCTGGCTGGGATCCACAGCTCGGGGATGACCGACAGGCCGGCGATCCGCATCGCCTCACGGTAGACCCGATCACAGTCACGGGGTCGTGAATCGCGCCCTTGGGGTGTCGATGGGCACGCAATAAATGAACTGATCAGCGAGCTTGGCACAGAGCCCTTGAACCGCATTCGGGAACCGAGCACCTCCCCCGAGCCGGGCTCAACTCGGCTGCGTAGAGCAGGCTTCAAAATGATCTTGAGTTCCCACTTCGCATCTCGAACCGGACATAGATAGACAAATTCTCTTTTGTCACCCCAACGCCCTATCGTGTCCAACATGACTGGCGATGGATGGGATACCCCTGTTGACTCACTTATGGGGCGCGAAGAACGTATGGCGAAGTACGGAGGTGCCAAGTACGGCGGCATCGAGCCATCTCGAAAAACTCCAAATGTTTTCATCTACTCAGATCCAGCTCGCGGAAAATCATTTGGCTATAACTTCGACGGCTGGAACGAGGACAACACTGTATTCCTGTACACCGGCGAAGGGCGTGTAGGCGATCAGCAAATGCGGGATGGAAATCGAGCCATCCTCGAACATCACACAAAAGGTCGCGCTCTCCGTTTATTCGTAGCCGATGGGCTAATTCCCGGAACTGATCAGAAGAACCACCGCTATGTCGGCAAGTTTGAGGTAGATAGAGAGCGACCATACTTTCTAGAGGAAGCGCCAGATCAAAAAGAGGAATTACGTACCGTATTCGTATTCCGACTCCACCCATTGGGTGAAGCACTACACCGAAGCGCCGATCGGAGCTGCAGCGGAGATATTCGCCTCGTAACCGAAACTGTACTTGTCCCCCTGGAAGCACATATATCCCAAACCTTCGAAAATCCCGGGGCGAAAGCAACAACCGCCACCCGCCGGGAAAGCGAACTCTGCGCTAGATACGTCTCCCATCTCGGTCGCTATTTTCAACGATGGAAGATTACCCCGGCCGGTGAGACTCGACCTCTCTTTACAGATCTGTACGACCAAGAAGAGAATGAGTTATACGAAGCCAAAGGAACTGCAACACGCGACGCAGTGCGGCGTAGCGTTGGCCAATTACTTGACTACCAGCGCCATATCACGCCCAAACCAAACTTAACACTCCTACTGCCTCACCGCCCGAGCGACGATCTAATCAACTTCCTTCACAGCGTAGGAATATCTTGTGTATACGAAGAACCAGATGCAGAGTTCTCTCGCATAGACGCTGCAGCCAGGGAAGGTTAAGCAAGGAGATCCTACAAGTCCATGACACTCATACCTTTCGGCCGCCGCTAGGGACAAGCTACGCTAATCGTCGACCAAGGAGGGTTCCCTCTCGGAAGCGGTGAATAGGAGGAGCCAGTCATGGATGAGGCACCCATTCTGGGTCTGCACGACTCCCTGATCACCAACCAAATCGCCCAAAAGATTGTTTCCTGGCGCGAATCGGGCCACCTTGTCGAAGTATCCCAGGTTGACGAAGAAGAGGTCGCTCACCTGCTTGGCCGGTTCATTGGGGAGGCAGCAACCCGAGCGATGACCGCGCTCAAGAAAACCGACGAGCAGGTGGAGTTGGCGAATCAACTTTTGTTGCGTTTGGCCGGGCCTGAGTCCATCGAGAACGGGCCGAACAGACTGTTGTCGGTTATCAAGGACGCGCCCGGAGCGACCCTTCCTGATCGACCGTTGACCTCGTTGTCGGAGGCGGCACTACTTACCAATGCCAGGGAGGACCCGAATCTGGCACATGAACTGGCAGCGGAGCTGGCTACTGACCATGAAATCTCGGCGTGACGATGTGCACGGGGCCGCTTCCAGTTCGTTGTTCGCGTAGGTGTAGACCTGAAGGTATGAGATACGCGG
>NZ_JBFAOJ010000208.1:0-4098 GCF_040675205.1 Streptosporangium sp. NPDC049644
TACCGCAGCGACCTCATTGATGGCTGCCTCGCGGGAACCGGCCTGGCCCTCACACCGGCATAGCCACTCACGACGTCACGAGTTCAACCTCAGTAGTATGCACGTCGCGTTTTCCGGAAAATCGTGGTGTCCGCCTCACCTGCCGAGTATTGTGAGCCGCCCTCATTTTGCTTTCTTCCGTCCGGCCCCGACGGGGGCGGGCGCTCACCGGGAGGGTGCGGAATGCCCAAACGACCGTTTTTGGAATGCCTCGCCCACTACACCCTCTGGCCAGACGCCCGCTCCACCCTGGCGACCGCCACGCCCTGACCGTCGTTCGCGGGAGGCGCCCTCGCCGTGATCCGTTCCCGGCTGGGCACCGGGAAATGGTATGAAATATTCCGATGACAACGGGGTTGGGGAGACGATTACCGTTCGGCGCCGTGTCCGGTCCCGTCGGCCGGAGGTGCTCGCGGCGCTGGTTCCGGCGGTGGCGGCGATGGCCGTCGGCCTCTGGAGCGTCACCACGCCCTCGTACTGGCGCGACGAGTCGGTCAGCGTGCTAGCCGCCTCGATGCCCATCGCCGACCTGTGGAATCTGCTCGACGCCATCGACCGGGTGCACGCGCTCTACTACCTCCTGCTGCGGCCGGTCGCCGCGATCTCGACCGGGGAGCTGGCCAGGTCACACCGAGAACCGCCGCGCAGTTCACCGCCGCGCTGAGAGACGTGAGACGGATCTGGGTGGTGACCGGCGGCAGGAAACACAAGAACAGTGCCTTCGTGGAGGACGACGAACGGTACCTGGCCCTCATAGGCAACCGCGACTTCACACTGAAGTCCACCGACGACTTCGGATACTCGTGGTTCGGCCTCTACGTCCGTAAGAAGGGCTGACGGTGGCCTGTCGAGGCGATCCGGCGGGCCACCGCACGTGGTCGGCGAGGAAGGCGCCGACCTTCACGCCCGCCGCGCACGTGTTCCGGGAGATTCCCGGCCGGTGTCCGCGAGTGTCACAGCGCGTCGGTTCGGGCCGTGTTACCCCAGAACCATTCGATCTTGGCGGACCTCCGCCGCTCCGCGATCCACTCGTCGAACAGGCGCCTCGCGACGAGCTGTCGCGTCCGGTCGTCCAGCACGGCCGACTCCACCGACAGCACCTTGACCACCGCGAACTCGTTCCCCAGCGTCACCGGCCCGAGCGTGTCCCCGGCCCGCACCGAAGCCGCCGCGTCCAGCCCCAGCTCCTCGGCGGTGAGGTCGGCGAACAGGTCACCGGTGCCCCGTCCGGCCGAGAACTCGCGTTCGGCCACGGTGTAGAAGTCGGCGCCGCTCAGCACCTCCTGCGCCGCGTCCCGCGCGAGGGCCTGGTCGGAGTAGACGAGCCTGGCGACCCGGACGCGGTCGAACTCGTTCTCGTGCTCGGCGAAGTACGGCTCCACCCGCCCGGCGGTCACCCGGTCACGCAGCCGCGCCACGGCGGCCTCACCGGCCACGAGTTCTCTCAGGTCCCGGACGGACAGGTCGCGCAGTTCCATCCATTCGCGGGTGGCCTGCGCGGTGACCAGACCCCGTGACCTGCGGAAAGCGTCCACGGCTTCCTGGATCTCGGCGTCCGAGAAGGTGACGGGCGACTGGTGGAGTTCCTCCTGGAGCAGACAGGCGGTGATCAGCCTGTCGGTGAGACGGGCCTCGTCCCAGAGGAAGTCCAGTTGGGCGATGGCCTCGGCGACCTGCATGTCCACGCCGTTCACCCGGAGCAGGAGCAGTTCACTCGCCCGGTGCACGCCCCGCAACGGCCACGGCAGTGCCCGATCCGGGCACCAGGACAGCGATGTGGTCCCGTGCTCCGGCTGCCTGATCAGGAGATCGTAGTGAAGGGAGCCGTCGTACTCCTCCCGCTGCCAGAGCAGCCGGAAAACGACCTCGGGATACCGTTCCCGCAGCTCGTCCAGTGCCTCGCGGGCCCGCTCGGGTTCGAGCTCCTGGACGCGCAGCAGGAACTCACGCGCGTGACTCAGCACCGTCGGCCTCCTTCGGGGTTGGTGTGCCGCCGTGCAGCAGCATGTCGCAGAGCGCCTCGCTGATCGGAAGGCCGGTGGCCTCCTCGATCCAGAGCCACTGGCCGTTCGGGTTGATCTCAAGGAACACGTAGCGGCCGTCGGGCGTCAGGATCAGGTCGATGGCCCCGTACACCAGGCCCAGCTCCCGGACCAGGCGCACACACCGCTCGGTCAGCTCGGGTGGCAGCTCGTGCACGGCGTGCCGGGTCATGGCCGAGTCGTACCGGCGCCAGTCGAACCTGGTGTGGTTGCTCTCCTGCGAATGGATCTCGGCGGCGAACACCCGGTCGCCGACCACCGTCACCCGGAGTTCCACCTGTTTGGGGACGTACCCCTGAATGATCATCGGGGCGAACCGGATGGCGTCGGCGTAACCGATGTCACGCGGGGAGACCAGTTCCGACAGTCGGCTGACGTTCTCTCCGTCGTTCTTGGGCGCCCAGGGCATGTGGAGCGGCTTGGTGATGATCCGGCCTTCGTGACGGTTGTAGAAGTCGAGAAACTCGTCCGGATCATTAGTGATCAGAGTCGAGGGACACTCGAAGCCGAGCCTGCCCGCCAGGGCGAGCTGGGACGGCTTGCGCCCGGCGATCTTGAGGATCTCGAAGGGGCCCGGCACCATCAGGCAGTCGAGCTGGTTCCACAGGTCACCGGTGAATATCGCCAGCTCCTTCTCCAGATGAGCCCGTGTCACCGGGTCGGCGATCTCCGGATGGCACACGGGAGACTGGGGGCGGCGGGTCCACAGCGCTGTCAGACCATCGAGGTCCACCCGGCGTGATTCCGTGCGCAACGTCCGCCGCACCTGACCCGAGGGCTCATAGGAGATGTCGATGACGGCCTTCGCCGGATAGTCCTCCGGATCGAAGATCACTACGTCCGCGCCGCGCCGGGCGAGCAGTTCACTCATGTGTGAGGCGTGGGTGTCATCGGGCTGAGTGAGCACAAGGATCTCACCTGACATGTTGGGCTTCCCCCAGTTGGAACGCGCGGGGCGGCTCTCTTCGGGCACGCCCCGCGCGGTTCATCTCAGTTCAGACCGATCACGGGTGGGCGTCGGTGGGGATGGTGCCGCCGATGACCGGAGTGAACTTGCCGCTACCGTGTTGGCGACCGCGATCAGAAGTCGGGGTCGCTGGAGACGGTGCCGTCGCCGGCGCCAGTGATGCCGTCGATGACCTTGCTGGACCTGTTCGCGGGCGGGCGGCCGCCGCTCACCAGGCGCAGGTCGTTCTCGTTCAGCTCGGTGCCGGTCGCGGCGATGTCGTCAATCTTGATCTCGGACATTCGTTTTCCTTCCCCGGCCGCCTCGCGGCGGCGTCTGATGGATTCCTCACCTCGCGGCGAGGAATCTGTCTCACCGGTCTCAGAGGCCCCTGCCTCCTGGTCCGGCGCTGAGATTCAAACTAGGAGCGCCCACTTGTCGATGCCTTGTGGCTCACTGGGATGCGATGAAAACCCGCAAACCCCTTCCATTCGGCTCGACCAGCGCTTTGACCTGCGAGAAGGGGGTGCCTTGGGGGCCAACACCTGGGTGTGGACCGGCCTCGGCCGCGCGGTGGCGTGCCAGGGCGTCCTGGGATTACGGCTAGCTGTAATGCGCGGATCGGCCTTCATCGCGATCCTGGGTCTGTGACCCTGCGTTGCCTCATCGTCGACGACGACGACCGCTTCCTGGAGGTCGCCCGGGACCTGCTCGGGCGAGAGGGGATCAGCGTCGTCGGTGTCGTGTCCACGAGCGCCGTGGCTCTCCGGCGGGCCGCCGAGCTGCGCCCTGACGTCGTGCTCGTCGACATCTGTCTCGGCGACGAGAGCGGCTTCGATCTCGCGCGGCTGCTCGCGGAAGGGGCCCTGGAGGGCGGGTCGAGCGTGATCCTGGTCTCGGCGTACGCGGAGACGGACTTCGCGGACATGATCGCGGCCAGCCCGGCCGCCGGGCTCCTGCCGAGGGACTGTACAAATAACGGCTCTGTCCCGTAATCGGTGGTAGCCATGCGTCACCGGTGCCAGGCTGGGGTGTGCTGGAGATCGACGCTCTTGCGGGTGTGGTGTTTTC
>NZ_JBFAOJ010000209.1:0-4000 GCF_040675205.1 Streptosporangium sp. NPDC049644
CGCGGTGGCTACCGCGATCGTCACACCGCCACGGCTGGTCTGGTTGACGCTCGCGGTGTGGTTGGCGGTGCCGGTCGCTCCGCCAGCGGTGAGTGCGCGGGTGGTGACATGGCCGGAAAGGTTGGTGCTGACCTGCTGCTCTCGCCGCTCAGTGTGGCCGCTCGGCGGCGTCCATGTGGTCGCCCCGCCTGCGATACCGCTCGCGAAACGTAGTTCGAGGGCGTCAGCGCCGGGGCTGGTGATGGTGGGCGTGGTGACCGTGGTCGTGGAGCCGCTGCTGTTGTTGGCGTGGATAGGGGTGGTGGTGGCGCCGCCGGACACCGCGACGATGATGACGATGCCGTTCGCGGTGCTGCCCTGCGTGAACCCGTAGGTGGTGGGTTCGCTGCCGCCCGCTACCTTCCACCAGTACTTCTGGATCGGGCCGCCGCTGCGGGAGCCGAGCAGTTGCCAGGTAGCTCCACCCGTGGGCGTGCCCAGGTCAGTGAGCGTGGAGTCGGTGTCGGACGCCTGGAACGCGATCAGGATGTCGCCGCTCACCGTGCCGGTCGGTTTGGTGCCAGTGAATGAGCCGGTGGTTTGCCCCGACCCGAAGCCGACAGCACGGTACGTCGCAGCCATGCCCGCCCCTCCGCTTCACCGAGGGCGGGCATGAAAAAACCGCCCGGAGGCGGCGTCGATGTTCAGATCACATAGAAGATGATCATGGAGTCAGGTCGAGCTCCACGATCCCATTTGCGGACCACGAGATCAGGAGCGTGCCTGCTGACGTGCTATAACTCGATCCGAGGTTCACCAGCACGATCGCATTGTCGCCCACCAGTGCGTCCGCGTAGATCAACGCGCCCTTCGCGCCCGTGATCGTCGAGGACGTCCACGACACGTCGGAGGCGTCCCAGCGCAGGGTGCCGGAGACGTCGGCAACCGTCGTGCCGGTCAGGAGGGCGCCGCCAGCGGTGTACCCGGTACCGCTGACCTCGTTCGCGTTCCAAGGCGACACGCCGTAAGCGGTGTTCGTTGAAAAGTTCGGGCTGACCGAGTCCGTGAACAGGGCGACCTTATGCGTGTCGAGGTCGAGGTCCAGGGCGAGTTGGGTGGTGTCGAGGGCGTCCATCCATGTGGGAAGGAACAGGCCGGAAGCGGAAATGGCCATCTGTCAGCCCTCCTGAGCGGTAGGGGCCGGAGTAGACGGGACGCCCACGTTCACAGCTCCCACGCGGACAGTTGCCGATCCCGGCTCAGAAGAGCCGACGATGACGTCCTGCCGGGTTTCAGCGCGGGCCTCGGTCAGGGTCTGGGCGGCTTCGCGGTGTCGGGCCTTGGCCTCAGCGATGCGCTCGGCGTCGCCGGAGTCGAGCGCTTCCCGGTACGCCTCCTTGGCGGCCTCGGCTTCGTCTTCGTGGCCTGCGGTGGCGTCGAGCTTGTCGGCGAGCGCGCGGAGTTCCGCCGCCCTGTCAGCGCTACCCATGAGCGCGCTCCTCTGTGGTGGTGGTGGCGACCCGCACGAGCGGGGCGTTGATCTTCACGGACTGCTGGTCGTGGCCGTGCTGGACGGTGTCGTTGCCGAGCTGGTCGGTGGTGGCCTTGTAGCGGCGCCCGTCCTTGCCGATGCCTTCGCGGACCTGGTCGTGGGTGGCGTTCGTCCACCCTTGAGGGCGGGTCTGCGGCGCCTTGGCCTTCAGCCACTCGGCGTAGGACAGGCCCGTCTCCGGGGTCCAGGCGGTGGGCGAGAGAGCCACGACGACCTCCTCGGGCACGCAGAAAAGGCCGCCCAGTGGACGGCCTTCAAGGGGTCAGATCAGGTGGGGGTTAGGTCAGGGTGGGGACGGAGTCGTAGTTCTCGCCGGGAATCCGGGCGATGTCGGCCAGCGGTACCCACTGTTCGTTGACGAGCCTTTCAGGGCCGATCATCGTGTCCCAGTAGACGAGGGCGAGCCAGGCGCCGAGGTCCGTCTGGCGTCGAGCTCTCACCCACGCGACACGGCCCCTGAAGACCACGAGCGGCGGGCGCGGCGGAAGCCCAGACTCATCCACCAGGGCAGGCTACGGGCGGGGACCGACAATCAGGCGGGGCGGCGTCAGGGGTGAGGTGGAGGTACTTCATGGGTGTTCTCCAGGGGGTTGGAGCGAACAGGTTTGTGTGACCCGACCTCTTCGGCGACCCCCCGCGCGGGAGGTCGGGCCACGGTGCGCGGCGAACAGTGTCAGTCGGGGGACTCCACGTTCGGCGTCGCGCGGCACACCCCACCCGCCAGGGAAGGTGCGCGTTCTTGGTGGGGGCTGGCCAGCGCCCTCGCGCAAGGACCAGCCAGCCCCCGAAGGCTCGACGCGCGTACGGGGAAGTCCACGCGGAGCCAGCGCGCCCTCGCCAGAGGAGCGCGTCTACGAATGTCTAAGGGAATCTAGGCCGCGGCGTTCTCCGGCCGGCGTGCGTGCTTGCGGGTCTTAAATTCCGCCTTAGCCACGTCGAGCTGAGTGAACAGCATCTGGCCGTGCTTGTCCTTGTCGACCGGGGCGAGATGCTTACGCCGCACCCACTGGCGGATCGCGTCGGGCTTCACACCGCACAACTCGGCCGCTTGGCTCGTGGTCACGTACACCGTCTCGGGGTCGTATTCGGCCAAGGAGTCACCTCCGAACACGAAAAAGCCCCCACCCGGGATTTCTCCTGGATGGGGGCATAAGTCTCCGGGACAGATCATGACGCGTCACGGCCGAATCTGCAAGTTCAACTCAGCCTAAAAGGGCCAGCCCGCATTCTTTCCCGCCTCAAGCAGCGGGATCATCCGGAACGACGCGTCAGAGAAGCCGCCGAACTCGTGCCGGTTTCCGCTACCGGTGGGCATGGCGGCGTGCCGGTATCCGACCAGATTGAAGCCGTACATCGGGATGTGCTTAGGCGCCGACTCGGTGACGTTGCCTCCCCATCCGCTGTTCATGGTCTGCATGTCCGACAGGATCACGACCCGGTCATGGCCCTTGTAGGTGCGCTGCACAGAAGCGGCGATCTGCGTGCCGTGGCCGACCTCGCCAACCCGGTGGCAGAACCGGTCCATCTCCCTCAGGACCGAGGCGCCCTTGCCGGCGTCGTGGCGGAACACGCCATCAGCGAAGCCATACAGGTCGACCTGCTCACCGCGGGACGCCAGCGCCACCCCGAACAGAGCAGCAGCCTGGACAGGCGTGACGGTGGAGCGCTCCGAGATCGCACCGGATGTCATCGACCCCGACGTGTCGACGAGCACGAGAGTGCGCCCACCGAACGACGGCACATTGCCCGTGGCGAGGGTTAGCGCCTTGTCCAGGGCGTGACCCCAGCGCAGGCTCGGGGCATTGCGGTACGCGGAGTAGAACCGGAACGGCAACTGCCGCGACCGTGCCACCTCGTTGGGGTCGGCGAGCTTGGCGATGATCCGATCCGCCACCTCGTCGGGAAGTCCTGCCTCGTCGAAGTTGCGGAGGTTGCGGATCAGCGCCATGTAACCCATCGACGGCACGACAGCCGCCCACGCCTCGGCGTCCATCGGCCCCTGCAGCCAGCCGGCCAGCGCCTCCCACGTCATGCCCGCGGACTTCAGCCACTCCGGGTTGGCCAGGACAGCGCGCCGCTCCCCCACGGGCAGGGCGAGCAGCTCCGCGCGGGAGCGCAGCATCCGCAGCGTCTCAGGGATCGGGTTGTCGCGGCCGTGCCGGCGGTCGAGGGCGTGGGTGAACAGGTCTCCCTGCCACAGCCGCTTGTCCTCGTGCGGGGTGGGGTGGATGAGGTCGATGACGTCGCCGAAGCGGAAGCCCTTGCTGTCGCTGTCGTACTTGGCGAGATTCCGCTCGGTGTAGAGGCGCTGGACAGCGTCGGCGATACCGCGCTTGACCGGCTTGGGAATCGCCCGCCCGTAGGTGGACGTCCAGTAGGCGAGGGCCTCGCCGGGCTCGTCGGCGCGCTGAATGACGCTATTGACGAGCTGCCGGTTCAGACCGTGCTCGCCCGCGGCGAGCCGTGCCT
>NZ_JBFAOJ010000210.1:0-3122 GCF_040675205.1 Streptosporangium sp. NPDC049644
CCAGCGAACTCGCGTGTGTTCCCGATGAATGTCCTTCAGTCTGGCTGAACTCACGGCGGACGTACCGGTAAGACTCGTGCAGCCAGGTACACGCGTTAAGAAGGCCGCGCGTGGCTTGCCGCGGAGGTGTGTGAGAAGAAGCGGCAGGTCGACCGGGTTCGCACCGAGCTGCTGGCGCATCTGCGGGAAGAGCGGATCGAGCCGCCGGCCCGGGACCGGGTCCGGCGAATCATCGGGACGGCGCTAAGGCAGGCCGAACAGACCCAGACCTCCCGCATCTCCAGCCGGATCCCAGCCGCGGCCACCCCGCGGCTCCTCGCCCTGATCGCCAAGAGCGCCGACCCCGGCGACGAACCCGAGGACCAGGTGACGGCGCGTTGTTCGGCGCCGCGCAGGCCGCCGACGTGGACACCTGCGCGGTGATCCGGGAAGAACCCGGCAACGTGAGCGTGAAGACGATCGAGCGGGAGGTGTTCAAGCTGAACGCGATCCGCAAGGTCGGCCTCCCGGACGACCTGTTCGCCGACGTCGCCCCGAAGGTTCTGGCCTCCTGGCGGGCCCGCGTCGCCACTGAAGCGCCCTCCCACCTGCGGTCCCACCCGCACGACATCAAGGTGACGCTTCTGGCGGCCTACCTGTACTGCCGGTCCCGTGAGATCACCGACACCTTGGTCGACCTGCTCATCACTACGATGCATCGGATCAACGCCCGCGCCGACACCAAGGTGACCGGCGATTTCGTGGCGGAGCTGAAGCGGGTGTCGGGCGCGGTACAGGGCCGAGCAGTCCAACCGGATCAAGTGCTATGCGCTCGGTGAGAACGTACCCGTGAAGGGGATCGTCCCGGCCGAGTTGGTGGAGCTGATGTACCGGGCCGACAGCACGAAGCGGCAGCGGATCCTGCGCATCGTGTACGAGTGCGGCGTCTTTCAGACGCTACGGGAGAAACTGCGGTGCAAGGAGATCTGGGTGGTCGGCGCCGACGACGACCGTACTGGGACCAGATCGGAGTCACGATCGTCGGTCGCCACGTCTTCGACATGACGGACGGCTGGGATGGGAAGCCTCCGGGCGGCATCGACCACGTGGTCGTCGTGTCGCACCGGCCGATGCCCGAGGGCTGGGACCGCGAGGCGCCGTTTCACTTCGTCGACGGCGTCGAGGCAGCCATGGCCAAGGCGCAGGAGCTTGCGGGTGACCGCATGGTCGAGGTCGCCGCTGGCGACGTCGGTGGCCAGGTGCTTGCCGCGGGCCTGATCGACGAGGTGCGCATGGACGTCGTACCCGTCGTGTTCGGGTCCGGCAAGCGCTACTTCGGGTCGGTCCACGCGCAGCACCTGTTGGAGGATCCTGACGTGGTGATTCAGGGCAACCGGGTGCTTCACCTGCGCTATCGGGTGCGCCGTTGACCGATCTGGGCGGGTACGCGAAGAAGTCCACTGCGAACGGTGACACAAGATCGGGCCTCCGGCTGCGTTTGCGCATCGCTGTCCCTGGTCGGGCAGCCGCCGCCGATCCGCCCCAGCACCTCACCTGCGGCAAGTTCAACTTAAGATCACTGGTTGCCGGTTTCCGTCGAATCTTGGCCGACCCCGAACGGACTTGGCCTGAGCGTGGCCTCGGGACTTTGGGCCCGATCAACGCGCCGACGCCGCCCTCCCATCAGAGCTTCTGATATCGAGAGATATCAGAAGCTCTGATGGGAGGGCTAGCTTCTGATATTGCGAGGGCGATGTGGGGCGGCAGCACCAAGCGGTACCCGAGGCGTTCACCACGATCCACGCCGCCTACGCCGCAGCGCTGAAGCGGGCCCCGCTGGACGGCGACACCCGCCGCGCCTACGACTCCCGGGTCCGGACCTTCCCCGCCTGGCTGGAAGCCAGCGGCCTCGACGGCGACCCGCTCACCGACGCCCATAACCGCGACTTCGCCATCCGCGACTACAAGATCCATATGAAGACCGTGCTGCGCCGCGCGTCGAATACCGTCAACGCCCACCTCACCGCGTTGGACCACTTCTTCACCCAGCTCGGACTCGGCCCCGCCGTCGTCCGCCGCGACGACGCCCCCAAGCTCGCGCCCCGCGCCCTGGGCGCCCGCCAGCAGAAGCGCTACCTGCGCGCCGTCGAACGCCGCCCTCTCGCCCGCGACCGCGCCATCGGCCGGCTGCTGTTCTACTCCGGCGTCCGGATCGCCGAACTCGTCGCTCTGGACGACGACGTCCCGCTCTCGGCGCGCAAAGGCAAGGTCATCGTCCGCTCCGGCAAGGGCGAGACCTCCATCACCGAGTGGCGTACCGACCGCGCCTCCTGGCCCGGCGCCGACACCCTGGCGCTGTTCCTCAATCGCCGCGGCGGGCGTCTGTCGGCCCGGGCGGTCGACCAGCTCATGGACGAACTCGCCACCGACGCCGACATCCTCGGAAAGCGAGCCTGCGGCGCCGTCGCTGAGGCCGGGCCGCTGACCTACGACTATGCAACAAACGTCTGGTTCTGAGCCGACGACGGTCGCCGACGCGGTCCCCGTGCCCGCCCAGTTTCGGGACTTCCGGGACACCCCTACGCGCGGGCGCGCGAGCTCCCCGATCACAGAAGTCCAGTTCCATGGCCCCCTCCGCTGGGCGGATCGGCCCGCCCCTGACCCGGACGTAACGGCCTCCGGGGAGGATCGGACCGGATTTTGGGCGGTAGAGCTGAAGCGGTGATGATCTACTGGGTCAGCGGGTCGGCCACAACTTCACGCTGTTGTCGTTGCCGGTGGCGAGGAGTTTGCCGTCCGGGCTGAACGCCACCGAGGAGATGCCGTAGGTATGGCCGGTGAGGGTGGCGATGGTATGGCGGCCGGCCACGTCCCACAACCGCACCGTTTCGTCGCTGCTGCCGGTGGCGAGGAGTTTGCCATCCGGGCTGAACGCCACCGAGGTGACATTGCCGGTGTGGCCGGTGAGGGGGGCAAAGGTTTCGCGGCCGGCCACGTCCCACAACCGCACCGTGTTGTCGTTGCTGCCGGTGGCGAGGAGTTTGCCGCCCGGGCTGAACGCCACCGAGGTGACATTGCCGGTGTGGCCGGTGAGGGGGGCAAAGGTTTCGCGGCCGGCCACGTCCCACAACCGCACCGTGTTG
>NZ_JBFAOJ010000210.1:3222-3994 GCF_040675205.1 Streptosporangium sp. NPDC049644
TCGTTGCTGCCGGTGGCGAGGAGTTTGCCGCCCGGGCTGAACGCCACCGAGGTGACATTGCCGGTGTGGCCGGTGAGGGGGGCAAAGGTCTTGCGGCCGGCCACGTCCCACAACCGCACCGTGTTGTCGTTGCTGCCGGTGGCGAGGAGTTTGCCATCCGGGCTGAACGCCACCGAACAGACCCAGTCGATGTGGCCGGTGAGGGTGGCACTCGGGGTGGGGTCGGGGATGACCGGTATCGGTATGACGGTGGTGCAGGCGGCCATGGTCGGTACGCCAGCCGCGGCCAGGGCGCCGAGCCCGCCCAGGAGCAGGGTGCGGCGAGATAGTGATCGGCGCTGCTGCGGAGGAGTCGTGTTCACTCCCGTAGGTGTAGAAGATCACGCTTGAGATCGACTTGCAGGTGCCTGCATCGCCTTCTGGGATCCAGCCCACATAAGGTCAAAACCCACATTCGGTGGATCATGAACGGGTGTTTTCCCTGGTGAGGGGCGACCTGGGATGTCGAGAGCACTCCAGGGCGCATGTACCGGACAAAGGACTGTTTCTGCCCACCCGGGCCGAGCAGCTCGCCGGCGGCGAGCCGCTCCGCAGCGCGGCCGCGCCGGGCGAGCCCGGTATGCCTTCGAGGAGGCTGAGTGCAGGAATTAGCGGTAGCGACCTGGGGCTTCTTCGCCTGTTACTGAGGTTGAACTCGTGACGTCGTGAGTGGCTATGCCGGTGTGAGGGCCAGGCCGGTTCCCGCGAGGCAGCCATCAATGAGGTCGCTGCG
>NZ_JBFAOJ010000211.1:0-3952 GCF_040675205.1 Streptosporangium sp. NPDC049644
GGCGCGTCCACGTGCAGCGTCTTGGGCAGCACCCCGTGCCGCATCGCCATGACCATCTTGATCACGCCCGCCACACCGGCGGCCGCCTGCGTGTGACCGATGTTCGACTTGACCGACCCCAGCAGCAGCGGACGGTCGTCCGGCCGATTCTGCCCATAGGTCGCCATCAGCGCCTGGGCCTCGATCGGGTCACCCAGCGTCGTACCGGTGCCGTGCGCCTCGACCGCGTCCACCTCAGCGGGAGCCAGCCCGGCCCCGGCCAGAGCCTGGCGGATCACCCGCTGCTGCGACGGGCCGTTCGGCGCGGTCAGGCCGTTGGAGGCTCCGTCCTGGTTGACGGCGGAGCCGCGCACGATGGCGAGCACCTGGTGGCCGTTGCGGCGCGCGTCCGACAGACGCTCCAGGACCAGCATGCCCACGCCCTCGGAGTAGCTGGTGCCGTCCGCGGCGTCGGCGAACGACTTGGCCCGCCCATCGGGCGCCAGCCCTCCTTGAGCGCTGAAGTCGACGAACGCCGCCGGAGTGGCCATCACGGTCGCGCCGCCGGCCAGCGCCAGGTTGCACTCGCCCGAGCGCAGGGCCTGCGCGGCCATGTGCATCGCCACCAGCGAAGACGAGCACGCCGTGTCCACCGTCACCGCCGGGCCCTCCAGGCCCAGCGTGTACGAAATGCGGCCGGTCGCGATGCTTCCCGCGGTGCCGGTGCCGACGAAGCCCATCGCCTCCGGCGGGAACTGGGCGCTCATCGCGTAGTCGTGGTAGAAGATGCCGGCGAACACGCCCGTGTGGCTGCCCCGCAGGGAGGTCGGGTCGATCCCGGACCGCTCGATCGCCTCCCAGGACGCCTCCAGCAGCAGACGCTGCTGCGGGTCCATCGCCAGTGCCTCACGCGGCGAGATCCCGAAGAACGCCGGATCGAACTGCGTGGCGCTCTCCAGGAAGCCGCCCTCGCGCACGTAGCTGGTGCCCCGCTGCTCGGTATCGGGGTTGTAGAGCGCCCGCAGATCCCAGCCCCGGGTGGTCGGGAATTCCGAGATCCCGTCCCCGCCCTCGATCACCAGTCGCCACAGATCCTCCGGCGAGTCGACCTCACCCGGGAAGCGGCAGGACATGCCCACAATCACGATCGGGTCGTCGCTCACCGGCAGGACGGGCGCGGGAATGATCGCGTCGGCGTGCTCGCCGAGCAGCTCGGCCAGCAGGTACTCCGCCAGCACGGTCGGCGTCGGGTAGTCGAACACCAGCGTGGACGGCAGCCTCAGCCCGGTGGCGGCGTTCAGCCGGTTACGCAGATCCACCGCCGTCAGGCTGTCGAAGCCCAGCTCGCGGAACTCCCGCCGCACCTCCACCGTCTCGGGCGAGACATGGCCGAGTACCATCGCCGCCTCGGTACGCACCAGGTCCACCAGGACCTCGGCGCGCTCGGCCGCCCCCAGCGGGGCCAGCCGCTGCAACAGCGTCGCCGCCACCACAGATCCGGACGCCGCCGACCGCCGGCCGGCCCGCACGAGACCTCGCAGCAACGCCGGAACCTCGCCGTGGGCGCGCATCACGGCCAGCTCGACCCGGAGCGGGATCACCACCGACCGGCTCACCCGTTCTGCGGCGTCGAACAGGGCCAGGCCCTGCTCCACCGACAGCGGCGGCATGCCCGTACGAGCGATCCGCCGCATGTCGGCGTCACTCAGCGTGCCGGTCATTCCGGCGTCCTGAGTCCAGGCGCCCCAGGCCAGCGACAGCGCGGGCAGCCCTTCGGCCCGGCGCGACTCGGCCAAGGCGTTGAGGAAGGTGTTCGCGGCGGCGTAGTTGCCCTGTCCGGGTGATCCCATCACACCCGACAGCGACGAGTACACGATGAACGCCGCGAGGTCCAGGTCCTTGGTGAGCTCGTGCAGGTGCCAGGCGGCGTCCACCTTCGGCCGCAGCACCCTGCCCAGCCGTTCCGGAGTCAGGGTCGGGATCGTCGCGTCTTCCAGCACGCCCGCGGTGTGGATGACCGCGGTGAGCGGATGCCCGGCCAGCAGGGCCGCCACCTGGTCCCGGTCGGCCATGTCACACGCCGCGATCGTGACCTCGGCGCCGTGCGCGATCAGCTCCGCTTGTAGCTCCAACGCACCCGGAGCGTCCAGGCCCCGACGGCTGGTCAGCAGCAGGTGCCGCACACCGCGCTCGGCCACCAGATGCCGCGCCAGATGACCGCCCAGACCACCCGTACCACCGGTGATCAGGACCGTGCCGTCCGGATCCCACGGCCGTTCGATCTCTTCCGCCGGTGCCACGCGGGCCAGGCGCGGCACCCGTACCTCGCCGTCGCGCACCGCCACCTGCGGCTCGCCAGAGGCCAGCGCCGCGGTCAGCGACGACGGGGACGGCTCGGCGTCCACATCGACGAGCACGAACCGGCCCGGGTCCTCCCACTGCGCCGACCGGACCAGACCCCACACCGCCGCGGCGGCGAGGTCGGTGACCACATCGCCATCCCGCGCTGCCACCGCACCACGGGTGACGAACGCCAAGCGCGAAGTCCGGAACCGCTCGTCGGCCGGCCACCGCTGCAGCAGGCCGAGTACGTGGGCGACCAGCTCGTAGGTCGACTCCACCACGCTCTCGGGGTCGGCCGATCCGACGGTGACCATGACCACGTCCGGTGCCGGGTCCAGCGAGTCGAGATCTCCGCCCAGCTCGGCCACGCTCACACCGGTCTCCGCGCCCCGCACCTCCGGCAGCGCGGTCCAGTCCAGGCCGAACAGCGAGTCCCGCTCCACGTCACGGCCACCGCCCGCGCCGGCGAGCTGGTCGGGGGTGAACGGACGCACGATCAGCGAGCGCGCCGACAGCACCGGCGCTCCTTCTCGATCGACCGCCGTCAGCGACACCGAGTCCTCGCCCACCTTGGCCAGCCGCACCCGCAGCAACCCCGCGCCGCCCGCGTGCAGGCTCACGTCCTGCCAGGAGAACGGCAGCAGGCCGCCCTGGGCGACGTCCAGTCCGGCGAACGTGACCGCGTGCAGCGCCGCGTCCAGCAAGGCCGGGTGCACCCCGAACGCGCCCGCGTTGGACGCCGCCTGCTCGGGAAGGGCGACCTCGGCGAGCACCTCGCCATCTCGCTGCCAGACCGCCCGCAGCCCCTGGAACACCGGACCGTAGCCCAGCCCGCGGGTGGCCAGCTCGTCGTACAACCCGTCCAGCTCGACCGTGGTCGCGCCGACCGGCGGCCACACCGCCGTGTCGAACGGCACGGCGGCCGTGCCCTCCGTGGTGAGCGTGCCGGTGGCGTGCCGTACCCACGGCACTTCGTCGCCGGCCTGCGCCGGGCGGGAGTAGACGCTCAGGGCCCGCCGGCCGGTCTCCTCCGGAGCGCCGACCGCGATCTGGACCACCACCGCGTCGTCCTCGCCCAGCACCAGCGGCGCGGCCAGGGTCAGTTCCTCCACCACCTCGCAGCCGACCTGGTCACCGGCCCGGATCGCCAGCTCCAGGAAGCCGGTGCCCGGGAAGAACACCATCCCGGCCACCGCGTGATCGGCCAGCCACGGATGCGACGACAGCGACAGCCGCCCGGTCAGCAGCACCCCGTCGGAGTCGGCCAGGCCGACCGCCGCGCCCAGCAGCGGATGCCCCGCCGCCGCCAGCCCGGCCGCCGCCACGTTCCCCACCTGAGGACCTGTCTGCTCGGGCCAGTACCACTGGTGCTGGAAGGCATAAGTCGGCAGGTCCACCCGGCGGCCACCGGTCAGCACCGCCTGCCAGTCCACCGCCACGCCCCGGACGAACAACTCCGCCGCCGAGGTCAGCACCCGGTCCAGCCCGCCCTCGTCACGGCGCAGCGTCCCGGAGATCACGGTGGTGAAGTCGCTCTCGTCCACGCACTCGCCGATGCCGACCGTCAGCACCGGATGCGGGCTCACCTCCACGAACACCCGATACCGCTGCTCCAGCAGCGAACCGACCG
>NZ_JBFAOJ010000212.1:0-3948 GCF_040675205.1 Streptosporangium sp. NPDC049644
GTGGTGCCGGTGCTGGTGTCGGCGAAGACAGGTCAGGCGTTGCGGGCGCAGGCCGGGCGGCTGGCGTCGGTCCTGGCCGATGAGCCTGGTCCGGGGCTGGTCGACACCGCGTTCTCGCTGGCCACGACGCGGTCGGCATTCGAGCATCGGGCCGTGGTGGTAGCCGCCGACCGTGATGGTGTGCTGGCCGGGCTGGGCGCGCTGGCCGAGGACCTGCCGGGTGCCGCTGTGGTGCGTGGGGTGGCCGCGACGGAGCCGAGGCTCGCGATCCTGTTCACCGGTCAGGGTAGCCAGCGGGCGGGGATGGGCCGGGAGCTGTATGACCGCTTCCCGGTGTTCGCGCAGGCGTTGGACGAGGTGATCGCCGAGCTGGATCCGCTGCTCGATGGATCGCTGCGCGAGGTGGTGTTCGCCGAGCCGGGGTCGGTTGAGGCGGGGTCACTCGACCAGACCGGGTGGGCGCAGCCGGCGTTGTTCGCGGTGGAGACGGCGTTGTTCCGGTTGGTGTCCTCGTGGGGGGTTCGGCCAGATGTGCTGGCCGGGCATTCGATCGGGGAGATCACCGCGGCGCATGTGGCCGGGGTGTTGTCGTTGGCCGATGCGTGTGCGTTGGTGGCGGGCCGGGCGCGGTTGATGCAGGCGCTTCCCTCCGGTGGGGCGATGGTGGCGGTGCAGACCTCCGAGGAGGAGGTCTCCGGGCTGCTGGCCGGGCATGAGGGTGAGGTGTCGGTCGCGGCCGTCAACGGCCCGACCTCGGTGGTGATCGCCGGTGCCGAAGAGGCTGTGCTGGAGGTGGCCGCCGCCTTGGAGGAGCGGGGGATCAGGGCGAAGCGGTTGCGGGTGTCGCACGCGTTCCATTCGCCGTTGATGGAGCCGATGCTGGAGGACTTCCGCACGCTGGCGAGCAGGCTCACCTACAGTGCGCCGCGGGTTCCGATCGTGTCCACCTTGACCGGGCAGGCGGCCACGGCCGAGCAGTTGTGCTCGCCGGACTACTGGGTGGACCAGGTCCGCGGCACGGTCCGCTTCGCCGACGGGGTGCGCACGCTGCACGGTCAGGGGGTGCGGGCGTATCTGGAGCTGGGCCCCGACGGGGTGCTGACCGCCATGGCCGCAGGTACTCTCGACGCCGACCGCGACGCGGACGCCGTGCTGGTGCCGGTGCTGCGCGGGGACCGGGACGAGCACACGGCGGTGATGACGGCGCTGGCTCGTCTGCACGTGCACGGGGTGCCGGTGAACTGGCAGGCGGTGCTCCCGCGCGGGCGCCGGGTCGATCTGCCGACCTATGCCTTCGAGCACCAGCGGTACTGGCCCGAGGGGGCCGGTTCCGGTGCGGGGAACGTGGCGGCGGCGGGGTTGGCGGCGGCGGATCATCCGCTGCTGGGCGCCGCCGTGAGCCTGGCCGACTCCGACGGGGTGCTGCTGACCGGGCGGTTGTCGGTGGGGTCGCATCCGTGGCTGGCCGATCACGCGGTGGCCGGAACGGTGATCTTCCCGGGGACCGGGTTCCTGGAGCTGGCGATCCGGGCCGGTGACCAGGTCGGCTGTGACCTGGTGAAGGAGCTGACCCTGGTCGCGCCGCTGCTGCTGGGCGAAACCGACGCCGTCGCGGTGCAGGTGTGGGTGGGGGCCGCCCAGGAGTCGGGCCACCGGAGCGTGAACATCTACGCCCGGTCGGCGCAGGCCGCAGACGACGTGCCGTGGGTGCGGCACGCGACCGGTACTTTGGCTACCGGCGCGCTCGCGACCGGCACGTCCCCTGCCGTGCCGTTCGACGCGGCGGTGTGGCCCCCGGCCGGCGCGACCGCTGTCGAGCTGGACGGGTTGTACGAGGGGCTCGCCGCAGGTGGGTTCGAATACGGCCCGGTGTTCCGGGGGCTGCGGGCGGCCTGGCGGGGGACGGACGGTGCGGTGTACGCCGAGGTCGTCCTGCCCGAGCAGGCGGCGTCGAGTGCGGGTTCGTTCGGGATGCACCCGGCTCTGCTGGACGCGGTGCTGCACACGGTGCCGTTCATCGGACTGGAGCCGGTGGAGGGTGGCCGGTTGCCGTTCTCCTGGAGTGAGGTGAGCCTGCACGCCACCGGGGCGGCGATGCTGCGGGTGCGGATGAGCCGGACCACTGCCGACTCGGCCACGCTGACGGCGGTGGACGCCGCCGGGGAGCCGGTGCTGTCGGCGCGTTCTCTGGTGCTGCGCCCGTTCTCGCCCGGTCAGATCGCCGCCGCGGGCGGTGACCAGGCGACGGAGCGCGACGGGCTGTTCCGGCTGGAGTGGACCGCGCTCTCCGAGGTCACCGTGGCTGACCCGGCGCCGGTGGCGATGGTCGGCTTCGCGGCGTTCGAGCCGGACGCGCTGGGTCTCGCGGGGACGTGGGAGTCGGTCACGGTTCATCGTGATCTGTCGGCGCTGGCCGAGGCGGGGCCGGTGCCGGGGGTGGTGCTGGCCGAGGTCGAGACCGCGTCGGCTGTGGACGTGGTGGCTTCGGCGCATGTGGTGACGGCCGGGGTGCTGGGTCTGGTGCAGGGGTGGCTGGCCGATGAGCGGTTCGCCGGTTCGCGGCTGGTGTTCCTCACCCGGGGTGCGGTCGCGGCGGGCGACGGCGAGGTGATCACCGATCTGCCGGCTGCGGCGGTGTGGGGATTGGTGCGTAGCGCGCAGTCGGAGAACCCGGGCCGGTTCGTGCTGGTGGACGCCGACGAGGAGTCGGTGCCGCTCGGTGTGCTGGGCGGGGTGCTGGCCTCCGGTGAGCCGCAGGTGGCGGTACGTGGGGGCGGGGTGTGGGCGCCAAGGTTGGCGTCGCTGGCGTCGGGGGCGGGGTTGGTGCCTCCGTCCGGTACGGCGTGGCGGTTGGGCAGCCGGGCCAAGGGCAGCCTGGACGCGCTGGAACTCATCTCCTACCCGGAGACGGCCGAGCCGCTGGAGGCCGGGCAGGTGCGGGTGGCGGTGCGCGCGGCGGGGGTGAACTTCCGTGACCTGCTGGACGGGTTGAACGCACTGGGCTGGTTCCAGGACAAGGTCGGCCTGATGGGCGGTGAGGCCGCCGGGGTGGTGCTGGAGGTCGGTCCCGGGGTCGAGGACCTGCGTCCGGGGGACCGGGTGGTCTGTCTGACCGAAGGCGCGTTCGGCCCGGTGGCCACCAGCACCCACGTCCTGTCCAAGATTCCCGACGGGATCTCGTTCGAGCAGGCCGCGACGATCCCGGTGACGTTCCTGACGGCCTACTACGGGCTGATGGATCTGGCCGGGTTGCGGGAGGGCGAGAGGCTGCTGGTGCACGCCGGCACCGGCGGCGTGGGCATGGCGGCGATTCAGCTGGCCCAGCGGCTGGGGGTCGAGGTGTTCGCCACGGCGAGTCCGGCCAAGTGGGAGGTGCTGCGTTCGCTGGGCATCCCCGATGACCACATCGCCTCCTCCCGGAGTGCGGAGTTCGAGGAGCGGTTCCGGGAGGTGTGTGGTGAGCGGGGCATCGATGTGGTGCTCAACTCGCTGACCGGGGAGCTCATCGACGCCTCGGCGCGACTGCTACGCCCGGGTGGCCGGTTCGTCGAGATGGGCAAGCTGGATATTCGCGACCAGGGGCAGTTCCCCGGGCTGGTGTATCACTGGTTCGACATGCTGGATGCCGGTTTCGAGCGGTTGCAGCAGATCCTGGCCGAGTTGATGGAGTTGTTCGCGGCCGGTGAGCTGCGGCCGTTGCCGTTCACGGCGTGGGATGTGCGCCGGGGCCGGGAGGCGTTCCGGTTCATGAGCCAGGCCAGGCACACCGGCAAGATCGTGCTGACCATGCCCCGGGCCTGGGAGCCGGAGGGCACGGTGCTGATCACCGGTGGTACCGGTGGTCTGGGTGCGTTGTTCGCGCGGCATGTGGTGGCCGAGCGTGGGGTGCGGCACCTGCTGCTGACCAGCCGCCGGGGCCTGGACGCTCCGGGCGCGCTGGAGCTGCGG